>CAIWNO010000032.1 GCA_903914045.1 uncultured bacterium
CCGATTTTCTTGAATGAATATAACGCCGTGATTTCCACTGGTTACTTAAACGGCGGCACCGCAACTGTTGATGCCAATGGTGGCGCGTCTGTTGACACACACTTTGGACGAGTGCTTGGCAACGGCGGCAACTGGATGGAACTTGTTGTGGTAACGGACAGATTGGATCTGCGTGGATGGACACTTTCTTGGCGTCAAGTTGTTGTTGGTGGAACTTCAGGAACCATCACATTTGGTGATGCAAGCGGACTCGCCGCGATTCCCTCAGGAACAATTTCGACCATCATTGAGCACAATGCGGCGGCCGGTGGAATGAACACTGATCTCACGGTGAACATTCCAGGCGGCGATCGCTGGATGAACATTTACAGTGGCGACACCAATGTGATCGCGGCCACCACAAGCACCAAACCTGCAGCAGGATTTGGCTCATTTTCAACCAGCAACGATGAGTGGGAACTCACCATTCAAGACGCAAGTGGCACAGTTGTTGCGGGTCCATATGGTGAAGGCTCTGTGGGATATTTCCTAGGCAGCGTTGGCACCGATGACGTGTGTCGACTGGAAGAAAATCCAAGCACGCACATTTCGCAAGTCAGTGACTTTGATGACACCGCTCGCTTTAGCACGTTCGGCGCGCCAAACCAATGGGCGCAGTGCCCCGATGACAGCGTTGTAATTTCACAAGATTTCTTGGCGCTTGGCGAGGGCGTGTGCCAAATGTTTGCGCCAGCGGATTTGGATCATAGTGGCGTGATTGATTCCGGCGATATTGGAATCTGCTTGCTTGATTCAGGACCGTGTTCTGATCCTGTTTGTCCATCCGATTTGGATGGATCACGTGAAGTCGACGCGGGTGATGTTGGAATTATTTTGTTGAATATCTAATCTAAGTACGGTTCAATCATTTTATGGAAAAACAATTTCTAAAGGCTCGCGGCGCTTTCACACTGGTTGAATTATTGGTGGTTATTGCCATTCTTGCGTTGTTGATTGGATTGTTGGTGCCAAGCTTGAATCATGTTCGAGCGCGCGCCAAGGAATTGGTGAGCCAAAATAACTTAAGGCAGTGGGGTCTTGGCTTTGTCAATTTTTCCACCGAACATAAGGGCATGTTGCCGTGGGAGGGAGAGAAGGATGCCAATCAAATGCCGCGTAATTTGGCTGATCGGCAGCGTTGGTGGGGAAATGTGGTGCCGCCATATGTGGATCAACCGGCATACGCGGATCTTGCGTTGCCAGACAGTTCTGTTCCAGTGCCGCCCGATGGCGGTTCCATATTTATCGATCCCTCGGCGCAAACTCCCTCGGCGTACAGCAGTGGACAAAGTGTTTTCACGGGTTGGACAATTCCAAATTCCAAATTAAAATTTTTCTTTTGCTATGTGCCGAATTCAAATTTGAACAACACCATAGAAGCGCAAATGGATTTGCTTCCCTCAACGGACGAGCGCAGCACGGCAAAAAAATATGATCCAAAGACAACGGCTGTCACCAGTGATTGGATTGATGCGCGCAGAATGCGCTTGAGTCAAATTAAAAAACCAGCGCTCACCGTTGTCTTGATGGAGATGCGCACGACTGCGACTGAACTTGATGGCGCCGGCACCAACAATGGAAAGACTCCAGAATTTTGGCATCCGTATTACGGGGAAGCTTTAAACCGTCACAGAGGTGACTGGCAACGATTCGCCGCGCGCCATCGAAATGGCGGACATTTTATGTATGGCGACGGGCATGTGGATTGGTATGAAAACTCGCTGGCATGCACGCCCAAGGGCGCCACAGAGCCTTCCAAGCAGAAAAATGTGGATTTCAATCGAGCGGATTTACTTTGGGATCCGCTTGGAGCTTCATATAAAGATTGATGCAATTGTCCGCGGAGGGCGTGGTTGAAAAACTTGCGTTTTTCCCGTCATTGCCGTTCAATTTCCGGCGAGTGCACCTGCAACATGCTGACGACATGTGAAAGGCCGAGGTGGGATTTGAACCCACGAATCACGGATTTGCAATCCGTTCCCTTAGGCCACTTGGGTACTCGGCCGAGACCGTATCCTTACAGCGAACGCCTTCCGCGTCAACGCAATGAGCACTCGAATTTTGAAATCTTTTGAATGGCTGTTCATCGTGCCGATGTTGTGGCATGGGCCATGCGCGATCGCTCAGTCGCCCGCAGTGGTTGCGCCCACCGCGGTGCCCTCAACTGCGGCAAATGGCTCCGTGACGCAAACGCCCGCATCAAGTTCCACCCAAACTCTTGGAGCGAGTACTTTAAAAATTACGCAACGGCCACCAATCATGCCCGAGGGGGCATTGCTTACGCAAGTTGCTGGAGCACTGTATCCCAGCGAGGGCGATCGCGGCTGGGAATTTAGGTTCCGTGATTCATTCGAGGGCGAACCCGACCGCGTGGTGCAACTGTTGCCTTCGATCACTTTGGCCGACATGATTCGTAATCGATCGCAGGTGGGGCCAAGCGCGATTGCAAAGTTTGACCTCACTGGAAAAGTGACCGTCTATCACGGCGTGAATTTTGTCATGCCGCTGTTCGCCACGGTTATTTCCGAATTTCCGCCGCGGCAATCCAGGCCAATATTGGCGCCGCCGGGCGCTTGGTACGGATCAAAGGAAGCGCTTATTTTGGCTGAAACGCAATCCGCCCAAACCAACTTGTCCGCAAAGAATGCGTCAATGGTGTTGGTGCGCCGCGCGTTTCTTTCCATGGCCTCGCCGCTTTCACCAGAAGCGTCGGCAGCGGAAGTGACGCAGAAAAAAAATATGCTTGGAGGAATTTCAGCGGATGATATTGAGCAGGAACTTGTGGCGCGTGTTGGCGACGTTCAGCGCTCTTTGGATGCGCAACGGTTGCCAGCGTTGGATCCAAATTCAACGCGCCAGTTGAAATGGTTGCAGCCTGGTCGACGTGTGCATGATCGTCTTGGAATTGTGATGCGCGATCCAGTGAATGGCGTTTGGAGATTTGTGTTTGAATCCAGCCGCGGCAGAGTTGGAGAGCGAGAGGCGGAGTTGTTGCCATGCACGTTGACCGAATCACTTGTCAAGCAAGCGCAATCTTCGGGGGGACTTCATAGTGGCATTCTTTCAGGTGAAATAACGCTGTTTGAGGGGCGCTCCTATATGTTGCCAACTTCATTTGGGACGTTGCGAGCCGGAAAAATGTTGACGCGCTGACGCGCCTCACCGCGCAAGCGCGCCTTTCATAAAATAAAATTGTTATTCTCATTCACCCATGGCATATCCCACAGCAACAATTGGAACCGAACTTGGTGATATCGAAGTCGAACTTTGGAACGATGTGGCCCCAGGTCACGCTGACAACTTTCTCAAGTTGGCCAAGAAAGGTTTTTATGATGGCTTACTTTTTCATCGCGTGATTGCCGACTTTGTGATTCAAGGTGGATGCCCCAAAGGCGATGGAACTGGCGGTCCAGGTTGGCAAGTGCGGGCCGAGTTCAACAAGAAACAACACGCGCCGGGCACGCTCAGCATGGCGCGCAGCGCGCATCCGGATAGCGCTGGCAGTCAATTTTTTATCTGCCTGACACGCGAGCAATGCCAGCACTTGGACAATCAATACACCGCGTTTGGTCAAGTGATCAAGGGAATGGATGTTGTAAAAAAAATTGCGTTGGCCGATGTTGAGCCACGATCTGGACGACCACTGAAACCAACACACATGACAAAAGTCACCGCGTTTGCGGTGAAGTCGTAGTGTCGGGAATGATGATCGCCTCTGGTTGAATTCTTTGGGCGCGCCTATTTTCGCCAGGAACTCGTGGGGGCGCCGGAATAATCATCACTTGTTGAATGTTTGGAGCGTTGCTTGGACGCCCAGTCGCGGAGTCGGCGATATTGGAGTCCGCAATTTTCTTCAAGGCGTCCCGACCAGAAACCACATAGCCAAATGCGCAGTATTGACCATCAAGTCGCGCGGTGCCGGAGCGCGAAAGAGCGATGTAGAATTGGCTGCCGGCGGAATTTGGATCATCGCCACGCGCCATGCCGACCACGCCCAAATCGTGGGGTAAATCACTGGGTTCCAGCGCCAGATTCCAGCCCGGACCACCATCGCCAGTTCCAGTTGGGTCGCCGCCTTGAATGACAAATGGTTGTCCATCGCGATTCATGGGAACAATGCGGTGAAAAATAGTGTTGTTGTAAAAACCCTGTTCGGCCAGCGTGACAAAATTACGCACGGTGGCTGGCGCGGCATCTGGGGTGAAGGCAATACGAATGGGCCCCGCGTCTGTCATGACCATCGCGTCCACATCAGGTTCCGTGCGGAAGCCGCTCAACACGATCGGCTCCGATGCGATCCATTGTGACGAGGCGGCCATCACTTCTTGATCGGTGGGATCAAGAAGGCGATCACCCCAGCCAACAATGCGAGTGTATGGATCATTGGAACCTTTTCGCTGAGCGCGCATGGTTCGCACCGATGGCGGACTTCGTAGTGGCTCAAGCACAATTGGAGAGCCAACTGGTTTTCCATCTTGGAAAAGTTGAATCCAAGCGGACTTGGCAAGATCATCTATTGCGGGAACCAATGCATGCACATCAACAATACCGGGCGTCACGCCAAGATCGCCCAATGATTTTCCATTGGTGTCCAACACTTGAATTGTGAGCTGTCCATGGTCGCTTGGAGCGACCACGCGAATATCCACTGATTCTTGCGCGCGGTGAAATTTGCGCTCGCATTCAAGAGCGGCTGATTTTGCAAGCGTGCTGCGTTGCATGGTTGACTGTTGTTGCAATTGCGGGCTTGCGTTTGTGGTAGCGACAATCGGTTGCGAAGCCTCGCTGCTTCGTGATGGAATAATGGATTGAGAGAAAGTGGATTGCGGCGCGACCGTGTTTGCCTGAGCTTTTGAAGCGATGACAAGGTTGCTTGTCACAGGAAGCACGGGCTCGGTTAAAGCGCGGGCCATGGATTGGTTGAAACTTTGACACGACAACGCAACAACCAACGCGACGCGCGCGCGCAAGGGCATGGATTGATTTTGCGCCAAGCGAGTGCACGCCGCCAGTGTTTCAACGGGGTTCGCGGCACGTCGCACGCCCAAGGGGCCAAGTAATTTTTCAGCCAATTTGTCGCTTGGTTCATTCATGACCAAACCACTTTATAGTGTCCTGATGCCGAGTGCCATTGCCCATACCAGATTGATTGTTGGACTGGAGATTCATGTGGAGCTGTGCACGCGCAGCAAAATGTTCACGCGCGCGCCCAATCCAGCGCATGTGGACTTTGATGGCTCCGATGCGAACTCGCTTGTGGACCCGTTGGTGGCCGCGCTTCCCGGCACATTGCCCGTCATGAACCGCGCAGCGGTTGAAATGTCCGCGCGCGTTGGCATGGCGCTGGGGTGCGACATTGCCAAGCAATGCCGCTGGGACAGAAAAAATTATTTCTATCCCGATCTTCCAAAGGGCTATCAAATTAGCCAGTATGACCAGCCGTTGTGCGGCGAAGGAAAGTTTGAATTGCCACTGGAAGATGGTTCCACCAAGACCATTGGAATTATCCGCGCGCACTTGGAGGAGGACACCGGCAAGCTTGGCCATGAACTTCCAGGTGGTCGCCACTACGATGGAAGTTTGGTGGACTTGAATCGCGCGGGCACGCCGCTGCTAGAAATTGTTACGGCGCCGGATTTTGCAAGCGCGGCGGAAGTGGTTGCATTCGCGCAAAATCTGCGGGTTTTGTGCCGCTTTCTTGGCGTGACCGAGGGCGTGATGCAGAAGGGCCACATGCGTTTCGAGCCCAACATTAATGTTGAGATCACCTTAGAAGATGGCACGACGGTGCGCACGCCCATTGTTGAAGTGAAGAATTTAAATTCATTCAAGGCCGTCAAGGGCGCCATTGAATATGA
>CAIWNO010000033.1 GCA_903914045.1 uncultured bacterium
AGATCGGCGCCGATTAAATCGGTCAGGCCTCGCTCAACAAGTTCAGCCACAGAGATCGCGCTGATCGGATCGGGTGGGCCCATGAGGGCACCGCCACACACAGCGTCACTTTGCTTGCCAAAGTTGCTAATAATGATCGCGCCGTCGGTGGAGTTAATGACACCGTTGCCATCCAAGTCTGCGTTGGAATTACCCACGATGTACATGCCCCAATCCACAACATCGATCACATCGTTTCCGTTGAGATCACCCGCGATCAAAGTGGCTGTTGCAGACCAATCAGTACCTACATCGCTCATGGCAACTCGTCGTCGTAGTGAGTGGCCAATGTCACGAATGCTGACACAGTCGTAGTTAGCAATAGCCAAGTCAGTGATAGAGAAGGACGCAGTGCCAGCGGCAAATATGGCGCTTGTACTGCGAGCGTTGTTGCCATTGTCGCCGTGGATATCCAAGGCGAAGTTGCGCGAACTGCTCGCTGGATAACCGCCGCTATACGACACCGCGAACGTAGCCGTGTTGGCGTTGTTCACCGTCACGAGAGTTGTGGCGGTGGTTGTATTTGCACACGGATCTGTCGCTGACCAAGTCACAGTTGTTGTTCCAACAGGAAACGCCGCGCCCAAAGACGCGCCGTCACTGCGTGAAGAACTTGCCGTCAGACCAGGCGCGCACGCATCAGTTGCGGTTGGCGGAGTCAGCGCGACATTGGCAAATGAGCCCATGCCAGCTTCCGCTTGAACCGTGATATCCGCGGGCACATTGCTCAGCACTGGCGCGCCGTCGTCAACAACAAAGCCGGCGGACGCGACAAGCGCAGGAACCATCGTGCCGCCCACGCCATCGGTGAACTCAGTTGGCAAGGTGCCGTCGGGGAAGAACTGAATGTCAGTTCCGCTTCCGTCGCATGAGCCGCCAGCCACTGTGAAGTGCATGCGCGCAACAATCTTGGACAACACACTTACTGCAGAACCGCCTTGTTCCAGCGACACCAAAATCAACGCTGTTCCAGCCGTCTGATTAATGACATGAAACTCAATGAATGGCGCATCGCCGGCAGTGATGGAATCAAGAGTCATCTTGGAAGCGTCCCAAGTGAGATACACCTGACCCGCCACAATTGGACTAATCACGCCGCTCAGTGTTGCGTCCACGTCAATGAGTGCGCCAACGCGGGTGCAAGAACCCGCATTGTTTGTAAGTGCAAGCACTGGTACGGCCGCCGTGTATGTGAACGATGCAACAGCCGTGGAAGATCCAGCTGGAGTTGTCACCACGACATCTTTTGCGCCAGAGGTTAAAGAGGACGGAGTGACCGCCGTGATTTGTGTTGCAGAAACAACTGCAAGATTGGTCGCCGCAACTCCGCCAATCTTCACGCTGGTTGCGCCAGTAAAATTAGTACCAGTTAGCGTGAAAGCAGTTCCACCAAATTGTGAGCCGTATGTTGGGCTAACTGAAGTAATAGTTGGGGATGGGTTGACCGAAGTCACAACCACCTGATCCATACCCCAACGCGCAGCATCGCCCGAGATCAAAATGGAACGCACAGTGGTGTCTATGGGTTGCGAAAATTTTGTCCACACGTTGTATGGACCCATAGTGCCAGGCAAATTTTTCGCCAGCGTATAAGTATTCAAAGCGGTACCAGAACCGTCAACGGAACTGAACGTTCGAACAGTGAGCTTGACTGCGCAGGTGTAGGAAAATGCGAAGTTGGTTCCTGTAATATTTTGTAGTGAGACTAAAATCGATCCAGTATTGCTGTATGCAATTCCAGGATTTGGCTCGTTCGCGCCAAAATATGCATTGAGCACTCTTGCGTCGAAATATCCAATGTGAATGTTGGGTTTGACTACGCCCGTCAAACTTGCGCCGCCGGCGTAAGCATTGTTAACCAAGTCATTTTGCGCAAAGCCACTGAAATCGCAAGTGGCTGTTCCAGCTGTCGACACTTCGCCCGAAGTGGTTCCGGTTGTCGTGTCACCCGTGGTTGCGCTTCCTTCGTCCGCATTGCGCACCGTGGTGTTATTGCTGGCGCTCACGTTGACAGTCATTTTTGTTTTTATATATCGAAGGTCAGCGATGCCGCC
>CAIWNO010000034.1 GCA_903914045.1 uncultured bacterium
CGTCGCGTGTGTTGGCCAGTGGTTGGACGCGGGCTTGGGATACCGCCGACATTCTTCAATCGCAATCCAAATGGCCCGCAGCCAAGCGCTGTGAAGCGCTTCAAACGGAAGGCGGTTTTGCCGCGGTGGAAGTGTTGCTGCAATTGCTGGGGAAATACCAGAATGAAAAATGCGTGGCGCTTGTGGGCCACGAGCCCGCGCTTGGGCAACTTCTGTCGCGCCTCATGTGCGCCAGTGAGCACGCGATAGATTTTGCCAAGGGCGCGGTGGCCGTAGTTGAAATCACAAATGCGCAACCATTGCGCGGCGAATTACAGGCTTTAGTAACGCCAAGCACGGCGCTGAATCGCTTGAAAAAAAGCCGCGGATTGGACAGGCGTAATCGCAAGTAGACGCGCCGTTAGACTTGGTATCTTGCATTTGAAGGAAACACTACCGTGAGCACAGAACCAATCAACTTGCCAGCGCAAAAAACCACTCCACTTGTAAATTTAAATTGGGATGGAAAGGTCCTCATGATCCGCCCAACTGGCCCCAACATTGGTCAGCGTGAAAGCCCCATCATTACCGAGGAATTTTCACCATACTTCAAGCAGTATGGAAAAGCCGTCAAGTTTCTTGTGCTTGATCTTTCCACCGTGACCTTCATGGCCAGCATGGGTTTGGGCATGTGCATTGCGTGCCGCAATCAGGCGGCGGCGGTTGGCGCCACGCCGTTGCTGTTTGGTCTAAACAAGGACTTGCAGGCGCTGATGGCCATGATGAAGATTGAGAAACTTTTCCGGATCATCAAGACGCAAGCCGAACTGCAACAAATCTGCTCCAAATAAATTTCAGGCGCGGCCAAGCGTTGCGCACGCGTAAACCAACAGCGGGCCAAAGCCGCGCGGATTTAATTTCGCATTTGCAAATCTTGCGTGGATCGCGGTTGATCGCTTTGCAAATCGCTTGGCGGCACCACGCGCGTGGGCGCGGTGTACGCCACCACATCCGCCTTGCGCACATCTTCATTGCGCAAAAAACGCGCTGGACTGGGCACCAGCGCAATTGTGAACACGTTGTCGGTGGGGTGCGCCTTGCGAATGGCGGATGCAATATCGTGCAAGGGTTCTGCGCCCGTGTAATGAATCAGCACGCGGCGGCTGTCTTTGGGTGAATTGTTCAACTCGGTGACAACTGTGGCCGCGTCACCTGTGGATTCAAAAAACGAACTTGGCGGAAACGCCGCGATCACATCTTCCGTCAACGCTTCTTGCATCCACGCTCCGCCTGGGCAATTTTTCTCATGTGAAATCACAATCACATCGGCCCACGCGGTCAGATCAATCACGTCGCTCCACATCAGCACGCGCCCATTGACCGCGTCAAACATGGCGAAGTCGCGCGGTGGATATGGCGTGTCGGCCAGCGCTGTTGAATATTGCATTGGCGCGGCCCAGGGCTTTGCCAACTGCAGTGAGCCCGTGCAATTTATTTGCAACGCCAATGCCAGCGCCAACATGGGCAAGGTCAGCGCGCGCATAAGCATGGTGAATTTTTTTCCAAATGCTCGGTGGTCGTTGCAACCCTTGTCGCGGTCCAAAGAACCGTCCAATAAACAACTTCGCCCGTGCTGAGTTACGCCAATCCTTGTTTTTAGAAATGATGCCACGTGTGTACTGTGCGGCAGAACCACACAAAGGTCAATCTCAATCACACAATTTATTCAAATCTCCTGTCTTTCAATGGCATTCGCCACAGTTTGGTTTAGTCTGTGCACATGAATATCAGCTTCATCACGGTTGTCGTTTTGATGGCTCTCGCCCCGCCATCTGCAAAGCCTCAAGCAAGCAATTCTGCGCCCGCTTCTCAAGCGGTGGTCGTGCAAGAAACCGTGGACAAAGTTTTTGCCTCCGCGCCCGCCGCTCTTCCCATTGATCCCAATGACATGGTGCGCTTTGACGGCGATGTTGTGGTGCGAGTCAGTATTCGCAGCGCGCAAGATTTAATGTTGGTCAATCAACTCAGCGACGACATGTGGAGCCATCATGTTGGCATTGGCGGCGACGCCGACTTCCGCATGTCGCAGGCCGATCTTGGCACCTTGGATCGCGCGAGCATTCCGTATCGAGTCACGATTTCGGATTTACAAAATCGAATCGACACTGAGCGGACACGCTTGGCGCAACCCATGGAAGGCCTTGCGTGGTTTTCTGATTTCAAAAATCTCGCGGCCGTGAACACGCGCCTTGATGAAATGGTGGCGGCGTATCCAAATCTGGTCAGCATTGTCAACGCGGGAACTTCCATTCAAGGCCGTGTCATTCGCGGCATTCGCATTTCGCGTTATCCCGCGGGCACGGTGTTGCCAGCATTTATTTTCACCGGCACGCTGCATGCGCGCGAGTGGGCCAGCACCATGACCACCATGTGGATCGCCGATCAATTTGTGGAGAACAACACCATCGATCCACGAATCGCGGCGGTTCTAGATTCAGCCGAGGTGTTTGTGTTTCCAGTGCAAAATCCCGATGGCTACGAATACACTTGGGCTACTGGCGGCAATCGCTTGTGGCGTAAGAATCGCCGGCTGATAAGCGGCACCACATACGGAGTTGACTTGAACCGAAATTGGGGCTTGGGTTGGGGCGGTTCCGGTTCCAGCGGCACAACCAGCAGCGACACATATCGCGGTACGGCGGCGTTCAGCGAACCTGAAAGCGTGGGTATGCGCGACTTTGTCATTGCGCACCCCAACTTGGTTGGCCACATTGACTTTCATAGTTACAGCCAATTATGGCTGTGGCCGTGGTCTTACACCACGACCGCGTCTCCAGATCAAACCGCGCTGGCCGCGGTTGGTATTCCTATGCAAACCGCAATCAAGGCCATCAATCAAAAAACGTATACGGCTGGTCCCAGCGGTAGCACGTACGGATTGACCGCTGGCTGCATTGATGATTGGACGTATGGAACTCAAGGAATGATGGCTGGCACCATTGAAGTGCGCGACACGGGCACCTATGGCTTTGTCATGCCAACCAGTGAAATTCTTCCCAACGCCAAAGAAAATTTCGCCGCATCCATGACCATGATGGAAAAATTACTGGCGTCAAGTCCAATCACCATCACACTTGCGCCGGGCAGTTTGGTTGCGGACAACACCGCGTCCACTGTTGAAGTGCAAACAGTTCCAGTGGTCAGCACGTTGATCACCAACGGCGTTCGTTTGAAGTGGAACTTGGATGGCGGCACAACTCAGAGCGCGGTCATGACCAGCATTGGCAACAACAAATATCGCGCCTCGCTTCCCGCCATGGCTTGCGCGTCGCAAGTGTCGTGGTTTGTGGAGGCCGAGACCAAGTTCATCATCACGCACGCGCCGCTGAACAAGCCCACGTCGTTCAATCTCACCGCCACAAATTCTTGTAGAAATCCAGCGGATTTAGACGGTAGCGGATTTGTGGACGCCGCGGATATTGGCTACGTTTTACTAGATTTTGGGCCTTGTGGCGATCCGGCGAATTGCCTCGCGGATCTTGATCACAGCGGCGATGTCGATAGCGCCGATGTGGGCTTGGTGTTGCTTGAAATGTGACATGCGCATTGAACCACGCATAGACAACACGAGATTCGTTTGACGAGCGCGTTGACACGGCCATCACAATTTTATTTGCGCAACATCAAGCGAAGTCCAACGCCCTGCGCAATTATGCGCGGCTTTGATACGAGCCATCTTCAGTTGAAATGCGCAACTTCTCGCCAATGCCAATGAACGGCGGAACGCGCGTCTTCAAACCAGTTTCCATTTCCGCTTCCTTCAATTGATTGGTTGCCGTTGCGCCCTTGATGCCCGGAGCCGTGTCCTTGACGACAAGTTCAACCATGTTTGGCAATTCAATCGCGATCGGATTGCCGTCGCACCAATTCACAACAACATTGGTGTTGGGAAGCATGTACAGCGGCATGTCGCCAACAAATTCCTGCGTCATTTCGGCTTGCTCAAAATTCTCATTGTCCATGAACACAAACTTCGGACCATCTTTGTACAGATATTCCATCGGGCGCCGATCAAGCTCCACTTGCTCAACTTCCTCACCACTGCGAAGGCGCTTGTCGATAATGGAACCAGCTTTCAGGTCGCGCATTTTCACTTGCACAAACGCCCGCAAGTTGCCGGGGGTGACATGCGCGTAGTGCATGATCAGGTACAGGCGGCCGTCCATTTTAATTGCGATTCCAGGGCGTAGTTCAGTGCTCTTCATGGGGGTCCAGTCTGGCCAGTAGTTTGGCGAATTATGTAGAAAAGAAAGGCAAGTTTAGCGACTAGCGAGGCGAAGGCAGGGCGATTGGCAAGCAAACCCAACAAATAAGGCAATTTGGTAGGGCCAGAAAAATAAATCGACAAAAAAATACCCCCGGATACTAGATCCGGGGGCGGAGGGAGGGAAAAGGGCAAATTAAGTGGTTGCTTGCGCAACCGAAACACACGAAAATACTGGGTTTCCAGCAACTTCGTCAGTTTATCTTTGAGACCTGTTTCCAAACCTCTCAGATAATTCAAAGTAACTCCAATTTTGGCAGATGCAAATGAAGTTGTCGAAAAAAACTAAAAAGGTATTTTTTTTAGATGGTGTTTAGGTTGGATACAGAACACATTTAGTGCGTCACTTGTGGATTACATTTCGTATGATCTAGCAAGAAATATGAGTATTTTTTCCATTCATTCAAGCGTTTTTTTGGGCAATTTCAATGTAATTGTGGTTGTAGCTACCGTCTTGCAGACGGCACTTTTTGCGGCGCAATCCAATCCACCAACTGAAGTAGTCGTAAGAACTGGCCCCGTCATTATTGGACCTCCGCCACTGACGATTGATCCGCCCGCGCTGGATTTTGGTTTCATTGCGCCAGGGGAACCCAAGACGGGTATTTTTACGCTGAAGAACCCCACCAATACGCCATTCACAATTGTTGCCCTTCAGCCAACCTGCACGTGCACTTCCATCACGGATCTTTCAGGACGAGTCATTGCCCCAGGCGAGTCGATTCAGTTTGATGCAAGTTTGGCGGCGTCCATTGCCACGGGACCGCGCAAGTCAACGGTGAAAGTGATTGTTGAAGGATTCAGCAAACCGATCGAAGTGGATGTGCGAGCGGAGGTTGTTGTCGCGTTGCGTGCAATACCGCCCGCGATCAATGTCTTGCCCAATGTTCCCGTGGTTGGCCGAGTAGTTATAGAAAGTATTGATCGCAAACCATTTCGCATTCTTTCGGTGGACAATCGAGCCCCTATTTTTGTTGGATTTGATCCCGCGAAAGACGCCGCAAAAAGCACATACCTTGTTCGTTACGACTTTGGTCAATATGCAACCGAGGCTTTGCCGGCGTGGTGTTTGATTCAAACCGATCGAACAGATTCTCCGGTGTTGGCGATGAAAATGCGTACTGAAAAAAATAATATTATTCCAGTTGTGCGCATGAAGGAGTACAACTTGAACTTGGGCGTGATTGCCGCCAATGGGTCCAAAGAATTCACTTTTGACATGGTGGAATGGGCGGAGCCTGTGACAAGCGTGGTGAGTTTGTCTGATTCATTTACGGCGCAAATGATGGCTCAGGAAACACAAGGCAAAAATATTCAAGTTCGCTGCAAAGTCACTCCAAAAAATGCCGCCGTTGGTTTGTTTCAATTCAATCTTGAATTACAAACAGGGGATAAAACTCAAAATTTGTGGGCTTATGGCATGGTTCAAGATGCGGCGTCTGTGCCCGCGCAATCGTTGGAAAAGCAGCCAGCAACGCCGCCAATTTTGTCGCCCGCCAAGTAGATCACTTGCAAAAATCGTCAACAATCGTCTTCGCAGGAAAACAAAATGATCGCGCCTGTACACATCGTTTGCAGCGTGGTTACTCTTCATCTCATTCGTGCGCATGATTCAAACGTAAAGGAATATCAATGGGAATACTTGAAGGCAAACGCGGACTGATTGTTGGAATCGCAAACGATCGCTCAATTGCATCCGGCATCACTGAAAGTGTGTTGGCCCAAGGTGGTCAATGTTTGTTCACGCACTTGCCTGGCGACAAAATGGAGCGACGCATTCGCATGTCGTTGGATGAATTGGGCGTGAAGGATCCGTGGGTCATGCCCATGGACGCCGGCAGCGACGAGCAAATGGATCAGGTGTTCGCCAAAATTCAAAGCGAGTTTGGCACGTTGGATTTTCTAGTGCACTGCATTGCGTATGCGGAGAGAGATTGGTTGAAAGTTGGCGCCTTCGCCGCCACGCCGCGCTCGGTGTTCACGCAAGCCATGGATTTGTCGGCGCACACTTATCAAGCCATGGCGCACCGCGCCGCGCCCATGATGACCCAAGGCGGATCCATGATTGCGTTAAGTTATTACGGCGCCGAAAAAGCCGTGCCTGGCTACAACGTCATGGGCGTTGCAAAAGCCGCGCTTGAAGCCACCAATCGATATTTGGCCATGGAACTTGGCGAGAAAAATATTCGCTGCAACGTAATTTCCGCGGGTCCGGTCAAGACCCTCAGCGCCATGGCGGTGGGTGGGTTCGGGCAAATTCTTGAGTGGGTGGAAAAGAAGGCGCCGCTAAAGCGCAATATCACAACCAAAGATGTGGGCGACACCGCGGCGTGGTTGCTTTCCGGCATGGCCAACGGCGTGACTGGTCAAACCATTTATGTGGACAGCGGCTACTCCATCATGGGACTGTGAGCGATTGCCAGAAGCGCAGGGCTAATACGCACATAACTGCGGCATAAAAACACATACGACCCCGTCTTTTGGACGAGGCCGTATGGAAACATTCACTTTTGTAACTTACTCGCCGCTCTGATCGCCCAAGATGGAGATCATGTCTGTTTGCTTGGCTTGAAGTTCATCCTTCAAAGCTGTCAAACCAGAAGCTGCTCCACCAGCCATTACGACTGCTGTAATTCCGTACTCAACCGCAGCTGTGCCGCGTTCATCATTAATAAAATTCTTGATCCAATTTTTCATTTTCATATCCTTTCAATTTAACGCTTCAATTGCTTTATTAAACAACACGTCTAATAGTAGAAAAAAAATACCACGAATTTTAATTTTTGCAAGTTTAATTTGGGAAATTTTCAAAAATTGGTATTTAAGAATTGGGCTGACAAAGGCTTTAGTTCTCATAAAATCATCAATGGTTCTAAGAATTTGGAGCCATTTAGAAAGAGTGCAATCGTAATGGATTTCTGGGGTTCTTAAAAACACATACGGCCCCGTCTTTTGGACGAGGCCGTATGGAAACATTCATTTTTGTAACTTACTCGCCGCTCTGATCGCCCAAGATGGAGATCATGTCCGATTGCTTGGCTTGAAGTTCATCCTTCAAAGCAGTAAGACCAGTGGCTGCGCCACCCGCCATTACCACTGCGGTAATTCCGTACTCAACAGCTGCGGTGCCACGTTCATCTGCAATAAAATTTAGAATCCAATTTTTCATTTTCAGTCCTTTGTAAATTTTAGTAAAAACAAATACACCTCAACACGTTGTTGTATGTACCACATGTTTACATGATTTAAACCAGTAGTCAAGTAACTGTCTAATAAAAATCTACATTAAGTATTAAGACTTGAAATAAAGGTCTAATAATATGGTCATTTTATTGAAAAATTTGGCCTTGATTTGGTTGCAATTTCAATATTTCGCTGGACTTCAGTTTCTGGAAGTACACGGCTCCAAAGCTCTTTGGCGGCTGTTTCATCACCGGCGATGGCCTTTACCAAGGCTAGGTTGGCTACGTATTCGGCATCGTTCGGGTCGATCGCATAGGCCGCATTAAAATCCACGGTTGCGGCCGGAAGATCCGCTGCCAGCAAATGGCACATGCCTCGATTGTTTACAAGTATTGGTTGGTTTGGAAATCGTTCAAGTCCGCGGTTAAGCCACTTGATGGCCTCCGCGTTGCGACCATCAATAAGCAATACCTCCGCACCCTCCGTATAGGTGCCTAAATAATTTGGAAATTCTTGCAGCATGCGATCCAAGATATAGCCAGCCCTAGCAGTGTCCCCTTTGGCGGCAAGAACCCGTGCCGTAAGTTGAAGGGTTTCCGGCGACGCAGGCTTCATGGTTCCACCTTCAAACCAGTCAGGTTCCGATGGCACTTGACTGGTTGTCTCGCAACCCAATGGACTAAGAATGAGCATGGCGGCGACAAGTCCGCAAGCAGCAAGGCCTAGACGCAATTGATGTGCAATCATGGGGTTCCTCCTGATGACTTTCCATCCCCGGCATTATTTAATATCTTTCCGCCCGATTCCTTCATGGGTGATTTTCGAATGTCTTCACGGATCAGCACGGCATCGATGGTGTTGACGCCGGCTCCGCCCGTTGATTCATCGCCAATCTTCACGCGAGTCAAGTCAATGCCAGCCTCCACAAGAGTTGCTCGGACCTGCTCAATTCTTGCCGCATGCAATGTATCGCTGGTCGTTCCGCGCGGCACAGAAATGCGACCGCCATCGTCGCGCATGGCTTCAGCCAGAATGGCCACGTCGCGTTTGCCTAGATTTGAAAGTTTCGCTGAATCAGGTTTGAAATGCATTTCGTACAAGGTGCGTTGCTTGATCACGCCCAAGCGGGTTTGGTCGTTGAAAGGCTCGCGCGCATATTCCTTGTCCACTGCAAGCTGCACATCATCTTTCAGAATGACACTATCGGTATGTTTTGGTGGGGGCTTGCTGCATCCCGTAACGGAAAGAATGACTGTGACTAGAAGATGAAGGACAAGAATTGCATGAAACTGTTTGACTATTGCAGGCAATGAATTCAAGCAGCGCAAGGATGGGCTTATGTTTTTTTGCAGGGTTTTTTTCATGGTTATTTTTCCGTTTCCGGGATTCATTTTTCTGGTGAGTTTCAATCAGCCGTTGATTTTTGAAGAGCGTCGACCATCATCAGAACAATTGGTCCAAAGATGAGCAAGATGGTCGCTGGCAACATCATGGCGGCCAATGGAATGAGCATTTTAACCGAGGCCTGATGGGCGCGTTCTTCAAGCACTTGAATTTCCTCGTGTCGAAGTGAGTCGCAAAGCACCTGGATCATGAGCGACATTCCGGTGCCGAATCTTTCGGTTTGTTCAAGCAGTGAACCCAATGAGCGGAATTGCGTGACTCCAGTTCTTTCTGTGGCTGCCATGAGTGACTCTCCCCATCGAACACCAAAGCCGACTTCAAGATTAATCCAACGCATTTCTTGCGCAATGGCATCGCTTGCGCTTTCGAGAGTTTTTGAAACAGTCTCCCATGCGGTTGGCAGACTCATGCCACCTTGAACAGAAATTTGCAGCAGATCAAGCATGACCGGAAATTCTGAAACAATTTCAATGCGCCGCTTTGCGACGCGCCATTCAAGCCAAGAACGGGGAATCCACCATCCAATGACGGCGCCCATACAACCGGCAAGAAAAATTGCGGTGGGTGATGGATTCAAACTACTCGCAAACCAAGAGCAACACGTTACGGCAAGAACTAAAATCAGAGCATGAATGGCAACGAATTTCAATTGCGCGTTGGGCGTTGCAAATCCGGCGACGGTGAATGTGCGTCGTATTGACTTTGGCAGCAAGGCGATGAGTCCGCGTTGTTGATCTGTGAACGCCCAAGGATCGATCGTGCCGCGAGCAATGGCAGGCACGGTGGTTTTGCTGGTCACGTTGCGTTTGGCGTACCAGCGAGCGATCAGACTTAATCCCACCACGGCGATCAGGGTCGCTCCACCCGCGATCAGAGGCAGAATGATCACGATGGTTTCCATTCGCGAAGGGATTCAATGCGGCTAAATCGCTGGATCATGACCAGACCAAGGACAAGAAGAATAATGGAGAACCCTAAAATGGCGTTGCCCGATTTTCCATCAAGTAAGAATTCGCGATAGCCATCTATAAGTGTGCACATCAATGGAACCACGATCATTGGGAGCAACACAAACACGGTGGCCGCGGCGCGGCTGTACGCAACAATGGTTTTAGCTCTACGTCGAACTCGATCTAAATCAATCAAGGAACGAGCAAGACGATCCGTGGTGTCCGCCAAGTTTCCGCCCGCGGCGACTTGAATGATCAACGCAAGACCGAACGCGCGAAGCGACGCCAGTGGAGATTGCAGCAGAACGCGGCGAACAGCCAGAACCAATTCCTCACCCATGCTTTCGCGTTGAACAATTTGGCGGAAGGCAGCCTGTGTTTCGCCACGACTCTCTAAAGCCAGAATGTGAAGCATGCCCGACATTGGAATTCCAGCTCGTAGCGAACGACTCGCGCCACCAATGGCCTCGATGGCGTATTGCTCTTCTCGTTGAGTTCGTTTCTGTTGAATACGGCTGCGAATTATGACATTGGCGCCGTACCAAACCACGAACATCGCAAATGCCAAGCTTGGATTGCGCGAAATCTGCCAAGTGATTCCAGCCAAGACAACTCCACCAATCAGCGCAACATTTGCATTTGTTTTTTTGATTTGAATGGGTTCAAGAATTTCTTTTGTGGCGGGTTTCGAACGCTGTAGCGCGGGCAGCATGAAAAATATCCACGCCATCAACACAATGCCCGCCGTGAGGAATGGCACCAACATTGACTGCAACAAGATCACTTTGAATCCTTGTGGGACAGCGGACCAGCGGTAAAAATTGATGGGTCAATCGAAAGTCCGCGCGCGTGGAGACGTTCCATAAAATAAGGTTTGTGCCCACTGGCGAAGAACCGTCCGTGGAGTTGTCCGTCACGCACCCCTTCAAGATTAAAGTTGTGCAACACAGTGACACGAATTCCATTTTCGTCGCTGCCACCAAGTTCCACCACTTCGTTCACAACGCGTCGACCATCGGGCAAACGAGCCAAATGCACAACCATGTCAATGGCGGAAGCGATGTATTCGCGTAGCACACGAATCGGCATGTCGAAGCCGCCCATGGAAAGCATGGACTCCAGCCGCGTGAGCGTGTCTTTGGCGCTGTTGGCATGAAGCGTGGTCATGGAACCTTCGTGCCCAGTGTTCATGGCCTGCATCATGTCAAAGGCTTCGGCGCCGCGGCATTCACCCACAATGATGCGGTCCGGCCGCATGCGTAGCGCGTTGCGAAGAAGTTCTCTGGCTTCAATGGCACCCACACCTTCCACATTGGCGGCGCGTGTTTCTAGACGGACAACATGACCGCCTTCCAATCGAAGTTCGGCCGCATCTTCAATAGTGATGACCCGTTCACTTTTATCAATGGCCGATGATGCGGCATTGAGCATGGTTGTTTTTCCAACACCCGTACCACCCGAGAAAATAATATTGAGTCGACCAGCGACCGCCGCGCGCAGCAGAGTCGCGGTCGCATTTGGGAGTGTTCCAAGTTGAACGAGGCCATCCAAACCAAGCGCTTGTTTGGGAAAGCGTCTAATACTAAGTTGGGCGCCGTCCACGGCCAGCGGCGCAATGATGGCGTTGATGCGTGACCCATCGGCTAGGCGCGCATCCACCATGGGACTGCGTTCATCAATACGCCGCCCCGCATTGCGAACGATGCGTTGAATGACATGCATCAAATGCGCGGCGTCCCTGAACTGCGCGTTGCATTGCTCCAACAGACCTTTTCGCTCAATAAAGACACGATCAGGACTGACCACAAGAATGTCCGTGATGGATTCATCAGCCATCAGGGGCTCAAGCGGACCAAGCCCGAACATGTCATCAAGCACGCCTTGCACAAGCCACTCTTGATCTTGTTTGGAATGAGTCGACCCCAACTGTTCCAGCAATTGCAACACGCGGTTGGTGCATTGAGCAACAAGTTGGTCGCGGTCCATTTGATCGGCGGCGGAAAAATCAAACTTGCTTACAAGCCGTGTATGTAAATTGCGCCGCAGCGTGACAAGAGCTGGGTCATTCACCGGACTGCCGGCTTCAACATTCTTCACGGCGCCGCGGTCTCAATGATGGGAGGTTCCGGCGGCACGGCAACTGATGCGTTTGTCGTGGCGGGGGTGTTGGTTACGGGCGATGGCGCGGCTTTGATTGTTTCAGGAAAAACTTCGCCAGAAGGAGTGGCGGGAAAAACATCAGAGGCCGAAACGCGTGGATCATCAGGTCTGCGCAAAGCGCCAGGACCACGTAGACCCCCAAGACCAAGAACCTTTAATCGCGCCAGCGGCTTTCCAGCTTTAGTTGCTCCAGCGAGTGAACCTTCCATAAATAGTTCCCAATCGTTTGGAGTTTCATGAAGTTCGCCAGGCATTGGACGCACCGTTCCATTGTCAAGCGGTTCGACAAGTTCGGCGGTGACCATCACCACCAATTCAGTCTGATCTTCTTCGTATCGAACGCTTCGAAAGAGCACGCCAAGCACGGGAATATCGCCAAGAATTGGAACTTTGGAAACGCGTCCCTGTTCCTTGGTGCGAAGCAGGCCAGCCATGGCGAATGATTGACCGCTTCCAAGTTCCACGGTTGTGCTTGACCTGCGCGTGATCACGCTTGGAATAGTGAAACCGTTTTGTCGAAGCGAACCAATCTCGCTGAGCTCGCTGACTTCCGGAGCCACTTCCAAACGAATGCGTCCTTGACCGAGCACTTCAGGGCGGAAGTTCAATCGCACGCCAAATTCTTTGTACTCAATGGTGACCGCGCTGCTAGCGCCGGAATTTTGCACCACTGGAATTGGAAATGCTCCACCAACTAAAAAAGTTGCGCGCTCTCCGCTTACGGCCACCAAGTTTGGCTCAGCCAGTAAACGCACATATCTATTTTCGGAAAGAGCTTGAATATAAAATTCTAAATCAGAGCCTGGAACGCCTCCGAACAAAGTGACGGCGCTTGAAACTGGAAAACTATTGAAGCCAAAGTTTGGGCTGCTGACGCCGCTTGCTTCAGTGGCTGGACCAGCAATGGTGGCTGTTTGCGCAGCGCCCGCACCCGGCGCAATTGAAACTGGTTGGAATGGAGACGACCCGCCTGGAGCTTGGTAGCCGCCGAAAAACGAATTACCACCAGCCACGGCGCCAAACGCAAGCTCGCGCAAGGCAAATCGGCTGGCCTCGGCAATTCGCACGCGTAATTGCACTTGCTGCACGCCCGCAATTCGAGAGAGATCAACCCACTTTATTCCAGTGCCCGTCATAAAGTTTCGGATCAGCGTGGCGGTGGCAAGGTCTGGCATTGTGCCGTGCAGCGCCAATGTTCCATCAATTTCCTCAATTTGAAGGTCGACACTGAAGATGCGGCACAGTTTGGATTCCAACTGCTTTGCCTGCTTTGCAAGCGGGGACGAATAGATTGGCGGCGCATTAGGGGCGGTCCCTTTGACATTTGAAGTTGATGGGTCAGCTGATCCAACGCCAAGTAGCGACTTGGTTGTTGCAACGGCGAAATTGTTTGGGTCAGTCAGTTTGTCCGCATCCGAGCGCAACGTGATTCCAATGGTGCCGCGCACGCCAGCAAGTTCAACTTGTGCGGCTTGCTCTGGCGTAACCGCAAGAGTGACAGAGAGTCTGCGTTGATTGACGCGGCGTTCGCTAGCAGTTGTTTCATTGGGTTTAATTCCGACCGCCTCATCATTCACGGCAAGAACGCGAATTCTCTCCAGCACGGTTCGCGTGATTGTTTCTTTCGGTGCATTTGCAGCCCCAGGCATTTCCATTGTTGCAAGCAGGTCAACTAAAGCGCCGGGATACAGAACCACGCCTGGTGCCGTATCGTGAAGAACCACAGTAATTGCTCTGTATCCCGCTGGAAGTTGGCTGGCAATCATGGCGCCTGATCCCTGTTGGATCAAATCTTCCTCTCGAAACATTTGACCCTTTTGCATGGGCACAACTAATGTGCGACCCACCAACGCGGAGCGTGAAGAAATTGCATTTTTCACATTGCCTTTGGCGGGCATAGTCGTTAGATCTTCCGCGACCAGTTGAGTTCCTGCAGGGATGTCCCGTGCGGTCACAATCATTTCGATTGGAACCGAACCTTTACCGGCGGAAAATAAATTCTGCATCATGATTGACAGCAAGGCTGCAACCACGGCCATAACGAGTCCAATCATGATGATTCGTGATGTTTTCAATGTATTAATTTTAAAGTGAACATGCTACAAAGTCTTGCTTCGCAGCCATATATCGACATAAATTATGGATAAAGAGGGGTTGACTTTAAAGATTTTTCCATTTTGCGATGTTGGCAGAATGGCGCATCCGCTAGGTCAGGGTTCGGGTTCCTTCACCATGCTCGCTCTTCCCTTTAAACTTGTGGGAAGAGGCATAAAACTGCTTAATCCGAGCAGTTGAACTTGCGAATATGGAGTTTCAACCATGACCACAATTGGTGTTCCAAATACTGCATTGGCAGGGTCTTGTGGACTTATGGTAATTGTCGTCCCTGCAATTCCGACATCAGAAAGGGCGGAATTTACGCTATTTTGGACATCTGAATTTGTTGAACCGGAAAGCGCTGCCACGCGCGCTCCAATACTTGCGACATGATCAAGTTGGATTATTTTCAGAACCGCCCAACCATATTCAAACCCTGAAAAAAGCAAAGCGACAAAAACGGGCAGAACCAACACCATTTCTACGGTTTCCGCGCCACGGATTCCAAGGTTCCAGAGTTTTTGTGTCTTCACATGGCTCCTTTAAATTGCGACCAATACCAACAGGTCCCAATGGTTCCTACAAGTATTGCTGGAGCATAGGGAAACCAGCCTTTAATTCTAGGGGCTGGTTGTGCATAAATCTCTTCTGAATCATGATTTATGACTTTTCCTTGTTTTAAACGTTTCAGACCAAATTGAGCCATCACCATCTGATGAAAGATGGCGTGAGGGATATTTTTCAAGCCGCCTTGAGAGATAATAATAATGATTGAGGCGAAAAAACCTGCGATTGTGACCCCCAACATAAGCACTACCCCGCGCTCAAATCCAAGCCATGAACCCAAGGCCATCATTAATTTAACGTCACCGCCGCCTCCGCCAATCATAATGTAAGCCATCATAAAAATGCCGCCAGCCACGGCGGCTCCCTGTAATGATTCAATAATTCCAGCTGAGCCTTCAGTTATGCCGCCGTACATCAACCCTGCCATAAACAAGGGCAAAGTGAGCCAATTTGGAATGGTCATGTTACGCAAATCCGTGATAGTGGCAATTATTCCAGCAACAATGACCAACCCCCAGATCCAAGGAGCCATTGTGTGGATCGTGAGTCCCTTGGACCCAAGATACATAAATGCTAAATTGGTCTGAAATGGTTCAAACATGTATTTGATCCTTTGAGGCAGCAACCTACGTATGTAAGATCATAGTCAAGTGCGTAGAAGCAGCTATTGAAACATATCATGACTATTTCGGATTTCAAGTAATTGTATGAACATACATAGCAATCCAAGGAGATTACATGGTCGCGGTGCCGCCGCAATTTGGCTGGTTATGGCTATCCCTGCTCTTTTGATGTTGGCATGGTTTGGAATGGAAATGGGACTCGCCACTAAGGCCGTTCGGCAGGCAAAGGCAGCGTCGGATTCAATCGCGCTGGCTGCGGCAGCTCGATATCGAGATGGCGGTACAGCGGTGCGCACCGACGCGCAAGCCGCCGCGGCGAGCAATCGGGGACCAAATGGACCTATTGTGGTGACCATTGGTAACGGTCCCGCAGGTGGTGGCGATGTGGAATTTGGTCATTGGGACGATGTTGAACGAGTCTTTACTGTTGATGTAGATGGCGGACCAGCTGTTCGAGTGACCGTGCGGTTTGCCCCGAATCATCCAAATGGATCTCCAACTTTGGTGCTTGCTGGTTTGTATGGAACTTCGACCATGTCGTTTGAGCGCTCCAGTATCGCCGTGTACAACCCGCCGCGTCATACAACGTCGCTGCTTCTGAACAGCGAGTTGCAAAGCGCGCTTGATCTGAGTGAATCCGCGCGCTTTGTTTCCAAGGGCGGAGTTTCTGTGCGCTCAAGCAACGCCGCAGCATGTCGGATTGTGAGCGGGGCAAAAATGCAATTGTCCGTGCTGCGCTTGCCGGGAACATTGGACGAGCAAAGCAAGTCCGCAGTTGATGGGGTCTTTGAAGAAGGAGCCGTCATTGCGGACAATCCATTTGGCTCGGTGGGATTCCCTCAAGTCATAGGTCACGGTGACCAAGTTGACAACGTTGAACATGACAATCTTGGCGTGACACATGTCGCTCCAGGCGTTCATGGATCTCTTGAGGCCTCTGGGGGAACCGTGATACTTGATCCTGGATTGCATCAATTTTTGAGCACTATAGTTTTAAGTGGAACGGCAATTTTGCAATTGGATGCAGCGACAATTCAGCTGATAGGCAACGCCACGTTGCAAGTTGGTGGCAGCAGCGCGGTAAGTGGAACTGCTTCGACATCGCTAAACGATTGGTCCGGGTACTGGATTCTTCAGAAACATGCGACGCAACCGTGGAGTATTGCTGATTCTTCAACAGTTACGTTGGCGGCGCACTGCTACGCGCCGGATGCCACTTTACAAGTTCTTGATCAGGCTCAAGTGTCTTTGGGCACGGCGATTCTTGGTTCATTGGTTGAACAAGGATCTGTGAACGTTGAATTCAATGATGTGATTGGCGCGCTCACCACAACGCCTGTGCCTGGTCGGGCGCGGTTGGTGCGCTGATCTGATTGCGTTTCAATTCTGATCGGGCAAGGTGATGTATTTGCGCTGGGGTGTCTAGCAAAATTGCCAAGGGCGATCGCTGGTGATATCTGCGGCCGGCACAAGTTGTGCCCGCACGGCTTGCGCAAATTCAATCAAGCCGGCGCCTGTGCGCGCGCTGATGCAGAGCGAGTTGCCGGTGAGCATGGGCACTGCCGTGGACAAGTCGCACATGGAGCGCACGCGAAGAATGTTTGAATGTTCAATGGCGGGCCACACTTGATCTGGCGCGGCAAGCGCGATGACAAGATCGGCGC
>CAIWNO010000035.1 GCA_903914045.1 uncultured bacterium
ATGCGTCGTTTAGTCCTAATGGTGTCACGCTTGGTGAAAGGGTTGGCGCATATACCGGCGGTCAATTTTGGGATGGCCGCGCCGCGAATCCCGCGGAGCAATCGCAAGCACCGCCAGTGAATCCCAACGAAATGAATAACGCGTCGGCCCCGTCCGCGGCGAATCCAGGTTTTCCATATTCGCCTGTGCTGGTGGAGAAATTAAAGTCGCGCCCCTACACGCCGCTGTTGAAGCAGGTGTACGGCGAAAATGTGTTCACCACCAACACGCCCGACACAATCTATGTTTTGTTCTCAGAAGCCATCGCGGCGTTCGAAGCCTCGCGCGAGATCAATCAATTTAGTTCGCAGTACGACTCATCAACGCACGCGGTGCCGTCGTCCAACAAATACACATTCACAGCCTCGCAAGAAAATGGGCGCGCGCTTTATTTTGGCAAAGCCAAATGTTCGCAATGTCATTCATCGGCGAACGACAGTGAATTAACCGCCGCGACCAATGGCAAGAATGTGTTCACCATGTTTTGCTACGCCAATCTTGGCATTCCTAAAAACATGGCCAACCCTTTTTATAAAATGACCGACCCCAGTAATCCTGGTTACAACGCGCAGGGCGAAAACTTTATTGATTACGGTCTTGGTGGGTTTCTGTATCCCAAACAGGGTTTGCCGATTGGAAATGTTGGACCTGGTAGCGACGGCCGCGGCGACTTTCTTGCCGTCAACGGAATGTTTCAATCCCCCACTATTCGCAACGTGGACAAGCGCCCGTATCCGGCGTTCGTTAAAAATTACATGCACAACGGCTTGTTTAAAAGTTTGAAACAGGTCGTGCATTTCTACAACACCAGAAATCTGACCACCGTGCCAGGTGAGGTGATTGATTTCACGTTGCCAGATCCGTACGCTAATTTGAAAGGCAAGCCACTATGGGACAAGCCCGAAATTATTTCGCCGCTCACGCTCACCAATCCAACCGGCGCCAAGCCTTTGGCTGATGGCGAAACGCGTCCTGCCAATATAAATCCAAACACCAACGGCTACGGTGAGGTTGGAAATCTTGGGTTGACCGAGCAAGAAGAAATTGATCTTGTGAACTTTATGTCCACGTTGACCGACGGCTACTCGCTTCCTTCAAATTAATTTCTTTCACAAACAGACAAGCGCGCGTTGTGGAAATGCTTCCACTGGTTCAAGCGGCCAGGTCGCCCTAGGGAGATTGGGAATTCCATGAATTTGTATTTTCGCCCATGCTTCTTCCAAGATCCGAAAGTGATTGCATCTTTTCCACGCTGAACTGATCCGTGTTTGGAGTTTGCCAAGTCGGCGGCACCGCCACCCAACGAACTTCACATTCTCCTTCACCACGCAATCGGGTGACCTCCGCGAATAAAAATAAATTCCGAAGCGTAATTTCCGTGAATGAACGGGTTACAATTTCTAAACCACGCTGCGCCAGTGAAATCCACTGTGGCTGCGCGGTCATCACGGTTGACCTTAAATAATTATTAATAATCACCCAATAGCGAATCTTTGGAATTGGCGAGTCTGGATAGCGCTTCTTCCACATTGAGCCAAAAGTTTCGCTGTTCTTCAGCGTTCCTCCATAAAATCCATAGAAAATATTGCCAGTGACAATGCCGTCAATAAATAAATCACTTTCAATTTCTTCCGGTGAAAAAACAGCTGGTACTGCCGCCGAGGCGGATATTATTTTCCGAAGTGGGGTTACGTCTCCACTGGCAACGGCGGTGCGCGCCGCAGCGACACAATCAAATGTGCGGGATGCGCCCTCATCAGCGTCTGTTGCTTGAATTAAAAGCTGGCGACCACTCGCGCCCGCTTCAACCACGCGCTGGGCGAAGGCAAGATCTATATACGAATTCAATTCACGCCTAAGCCCAGGAATCTCAGCCAGGCTTGAATTATCTGGATGGAAAAATAATATGCCCCTGAGCTGCACCCAATCTGGTTGTGGATTGCGAAATAGATTATCAATTTTTATGTCGTCATTTACGGTTCCCAAAAACGCCGACGGCGCAATGAACCCGCCGGTGCTCACACCCGACACTCCTTCAAAAACTGGTCGGGCCAAAGGCCCCGGCGCGACACTGGACCACCCTCGCAAAAACCCGGTTCCAAAAGCGCCACAATCGCCGCCACCAGAAAGAATAAGAAAGTCCACCGTGTAGTTTGGATTGGTTTGCTGAATTG
>CAIWNO010000036.1 GCA_903914045.1 uncultured bacterium
AATGAGCACGGTGTTGTTGTCAATCACATACGGCAACACGCACAAGCCCACGCCCGAAATCAGCGGCACTACTTTCTGCTGCTTCTTGCCGTACATGAAATACGCCATGCCCACAATTCCCGCGAACACATTCACAATCAAATTAGTGGTGTCAAAGCTCAAGGATTCCTTGCTGCGCGGAATCCGTTGTTGGGATACTGAATCACGGGCGAGCCCATGGTTCGAAATGATGCGCGGTTGTGCGCTTCATCGCTGTCCCACGAACCGCCGCGTGATACGCGGTCGCCGGACTTGCTTTGCGCTGGTCCAACTGGATCGACCACGCCCATTTTGCATTGCTCAAAATAATTGGCCGCAAAATAATCCGCGCACCATTCGTACTGATTGCCAAGCATGTCGTAGAACCCCAACGCGTTGGCGCCCTTCTTTGCCACGGGGTGCGATTTGTTTTGCGAATTCTTTCCGTACCAAGCAACATCGTCAATCGCGCCGTAGGTTGGCTTGCGCACGCCAGCCCTGCACGCGTATTCCCACTGCGCGGCGGTTGGAAATGACAGACCTGTTTTGGCGCAGAAAGTCTGGCACTCATTCCATGTGACATTGTCAACGGGCAATGAATCCGTGGCGTTCTTGGCATCGGACTCCTGCTCGGTCAGGCCCTCGTCGGTCCACTTATGCACGCTTGGATTGTTTTGCATCGCGCCCTTCCACTGCGCTTGCGTGACTTCCGTGCGACCAAGATAAAAAGCGTTGCTCAGCGTGACTTCGTGCGCCGGCTTTTCAACGGGCTCCGCGGCCTCATCGCCAGGGCTCATGCCCATCACAAATACGCCAGGCGGAACCAGCAACATTTCCATGCCAGTGGATTTGTGTTTCACGCGCCACGGCAAACCTGTCGCCGCAATGCGTTTGAGCAAGTCGGCGTCGGTGACAACTTTGGCGTCTGGATTTTGTTCAAGCAAATCGGCCCACTGCGCAACCGCGGCCGCGTTGGCGGCAGTTGTTTGCATTGCGGCCGCGGACATTGTTGTGTTTGCACCAATCGACGCGTCAGTTGCGACGGCTTGCACCGCGCCAGGCGTGGCCGCGGCGTTCTTGTCCGGCTCTTGCGAGCAGCCGCACAACATGCCGACGCTTAAGAACAGAAACATGACACGTATTGAATTACTCATACAGACAAGATAACACCAATGCGCGCGCCTTATAATGTGAATATGCCTGACATCACACCGCATTCCAACGGACTTCACCCCGACTACCGCATTCGCCTGATGGAGGCGGCGGACATGCCAGCCATTATTGAAATTTGCAAACTGGTGTACCCGCATGACGCGCCATACACGTCGCAAGAACTTGCCGAGCATCACTTAGTTTTTCCACAGGGACAATTTGTTGCGCAGCACATTCCAACTGGCGAAGTGGCGGGCGCGCATTTCACACTGCGCCTGTGCATGATTGATTTTCATATTGATGATTCATGGGATGTCCTGACCGCGTACGGAACATTTGACGATGACAATCCTGTTGGCCACACGCTGTACTGCGCCGACATCATGGTGCATCCGCAGCATCAACATCACAGCGTGGCGCGCGCGTTGACGGACATTTCGCGTGAACTTGTGCAGCAGGAAAAATTATGGCGCATGGTGGCGGGCAGCCGCTTGGCTGGATATGCGCAACACAAAGAGGAGATGAAACCGAATGAATATGTGGAGGCTGTTGAGCGCGGCGAACTTGTGGACCCGGTTCTCACCGTGCATTTGAAAGACGGCTGGCAAGTGATTTGCCCCATTCACGGCTATTTGCCGCATGATGAAGAGAGCGCAGGTTGGGCCGCGGTGATTCAGTGGATCAACCCCGCGTGTCCGCCGCCGCCGGAATTTCAGTTGCGAAAGTAAGTTGGGGCGGCGTTGCAGCCAACAATTTAAAACACACGCGTATTTCAAACGCGGCGTGTCCGCAGAACACAATTTAGAACACGCGTATTTCAAACACGGCCGTGAATGTGTCGCCAGCTTTCACAACTGCGGCACCGTCGCACAAGCCGCTAATGGTCGCGGTCATTGGTTCAAAGCAGACAAAGTTGGCGCCTACTGGCGAATAGATTTGCATGAACGAATAGCCGCTGAGAAATTTCATTTCAATTCGTTGCTGCTGCGCAATGATGGCGGAGGTTGGCGCTGATTTTTCAGAGAATGCTTGCACATTTTGAGGCGACACAGTTTGCGCAACTTGTGTGGAACTTTTCAATTCGTCAACTAAGTTGCTGCGCTCTGCCCCACTTGCGCCGCGCATGTCCAACTGAAACAAATCATCCAGCGGCGCAAGCGCTGATTGCGTGCATGTGGGCAACCATGGCGCGGAATTGTCATTGGAAATGGGCAACCCGTTTTGCGCCAGCGCAACGGCGCGGCGAGCGGGCAACTGCAACTGCGCATTGGCACGATCGTGCAAGACCAAATACGGATGCCACCCAAATGACACGGGAACATTTTCGCCCTTGTCCGCTTCAATGATCGTGGTCACCGTCAGCGTGCTGGCGAGCGCGGATTGATCAGCACTTGGATTGGCCTGAGGAGGTTTGTTCTGATCCGCAATTTGATTTGCGCCTTGCCCCGCGCGTTCATTTGCGCCCTGCCCCGCGATTTGCCCCGCGATTTGATTCGTATTTTGATTCTTACCCTGCCCCAACTTCCAGCGCACGCGCAACGTGTGCGCGAATGGATACGCGGCAAATAATTGCGCATGGTCGCCCCACACTATACTGGCTTGCAATTCATCCGGCGCGGACTGCGTCACAATCCATTCCGGCCAACGAATGAGCAAGCCGTGCATGGGAAATCCGTTGGCGTCGCGCTTTAACTTTGCGTCACGCGACAAGTCCACCGCCTTGCCCGCGGCCGTGAAATGGTCCGTGCGCAATCGATTGGCGTATGGATACAACAGCGGAATTCCGCCTGTTTTTTGCGACTTCACAAAATCCGCAAGCGCCACCGGCAACGTCAACATTTCTTGACCACGCACTTGCCAACTGGTGGCAACGCAACCGGCGTCCGTATGAATAACAAGCTGGCTTTGCGACTTGGTGCAACGGATAGTGCGGATGTCCATGCAAGCAACACTACCAATTTGCGCAAAAGAAAAGAACCCGCATGGTGGCGGGTCTTTGGAATTGCAAATTATTAAAAACTTTATCGTTGCATCAGGCTCGTCTACGACGTCCGCCCACCACTCCTGCCAATCCCATAAGAGCTATTGCTCCAGGACTTGGCAACGATCCAACCGCGCCAACGCTTAAACCGTTGCTAATAAATGAAGGCGGATCAATGATTGTTAAATCCCAAGCAAAGGTGAAGACTTGCGACAGCCCTGGAGTTGTAGGCATATTTGCTGGAAACCAATTCAACACAATAGAATTGTCCAAATCTGTTGGCAAGAAATCATTGAAGCGGCAATGAGCATCACCTGCGAGCGCTGAAGTAGTTGCCGTCAATCCAGTCAGACCACTTTGATGATTGACTTGTTCAATGACCTGCGCATTGTTCAAGCCACTGGTTCCATAGTTAATAGCCATGGCACTAAACAAGCCTGAATAGTTGTACGCGTTGAAGTCGGAGAATTGAAATTCGTAGAATCCTTTGTTGGCCAATGGGCCACTGGGCGTCACTGTTGTCGTGCATCCGTTTGGATAGCCGTTGCAAGCCTGCGCGTAACTCACTAACACGCCACTGGGATTTGCATTTGTGAAACCGGCCGCAGCATATTCAGCTGCAGTTGAGCCAGACTGGAAGATTGCTCCAGAAATCACAGCCGAGAAAGCGGTTGAACTAAAGCCTGTTGCGGCAACAAGGACGTAACTGTGGTACTTCATAAAATAAATTTCCTATGCATAAAGGGTTCAAGTGAAAACAGGTACATCAAAAATAAGACATGCAAAGTGAGTAAACAAAAAGCCAATTCAGGGTTGCGCGATGAAATCTTCTCGCTTTACAGATTCCTTCTTAATCAATGATGTCATTTTTTAAAAATCATTCGTCTACAACTATGTAAACGTAAAAAATGAGTGGTCACAGTCACGCAACTTCAGATTTTTTGAAATATTTTTTAATATTGGCGGCAATGCCAATGAAAGGCCGTTTCAGCCCATTAATTGCACTCGCCAAAACTCAGCAGAATCAACCCGATATCCCCAGATTCAAAGATGCCGTCTCCATTTAAGTCATATTCAGCCTCTCCCCAGCTCAGCAATCCCAAGCTAACGTCGGCGGTATCAATAAATCCGTCCTGATTCAGGTCCTCTGGGCAAGAAACTGGCGCGCTGTTCCACAAAGTTTGCGCCA
>CAIWNO010000037.1 GCA_903914045.1 uncultured bacterium
GCTCGCCGTTGTATGCGACAAAAATAGTTTTCCAAGTGTCGCCCGCCGCCGCGCCATTGATGGTGAATGAAACCACGCCCGCATTTTCAAGAAACGTGATCGACTTGCGTATCAGGGCATCGTCGCTCATGCGAAACGCGCAATGCGCTTTGCGAATGGCGATCAGTCCGCGCACATATTCAAACACATCTTGGTATTGGGTTTTTCTATCCCAATCCAACGCGTTCACTTCATCGCCCGCGTTGTAGGAATTATTGTTTCCGTTTTTACTGCGGCAGAAATCACTGCCTTCATCAAGGAATGCAATGCCTTGGCTGGTCAACACAATACCGAGTGAAAGTTTTTGCATCGCGCGCCGCGTGGCCTCGCTTTCCTTAGGGGCAACCTTGAGCAATTTATCCCACAGCGTTAAATTGTCATGCGCCGAAACATAGTTCACGGTTTCGGTTGGTTCGGTCGTGAAGTCATCAATCGCTCCCACAACGCCGCGGCGAATAGCGGTCTGGTCGCCGCCAGGACCTGTTGCAAAACCAGTGGAATTGCCGTCTAAATCACCGCGAATGGCGTTGCGAATATTGTCATTGAACACCGCCATGCGCGTTCCATTTTGCGCGCCTTTGCCAAAGTGCGTTTCGCCACCACCTGTCCAAGGTTCGCCATACAAGGTGATGTCGGGCTTTATTTCAACCATGCGTTCACAAATGGCGCGCACAGTTTGTGGGTAGTGGGTGCCAAGCAAATCAAATCGAAATCCATCCACTTTAAAATTTCGAAGCCAATACGCCAAGCTGTCCACAATATACTTGCGAGCCATTGGGCGTTCATCGGCGAAGGCATTACCAACGCCAGTGTCATTCATCAATCGACCATCATCGCTGAAGCGGTGAAAGTAGTAGGGCACTGTTTGATCAAAGGGTGACGACGCGCCCGTGCTTGACGTGTGGTTGTAGACCACATCAAGGATGACTCGAATTTGATTCGCGTGTAATTCTTGAATCATGCGCTTCACATCGCGGATGGGTTGCAGTGGATCGCTGGCGTTGGTTGCGTAGTTTGATTCTGGAACATTGAAGAACGCCGTCCAGTAACCCCAGTTGTATTCCTTGGCGTCGGCCGTGAAATCTTCTATGGGAAGCAGGTGCACCGCGGTCACGCCTAGGTCTTGCAAGTGCGAAAGACCGCTGCTGATTCCCTTGTTTTTGGATGGATTTGAATGCGTTAAGCCTAAATAAGTTCCGCGCATTTCTGGCGGACAACTTGCATCGGTTACGGAAAAATCACGCACGTGCACTTCATAAATAATTTCGTCCGTGGGTTGCTTCAACAGTGGAGATAAGGTTGTGTCCCATCCATTTGGATTGAGACGATTCACATCCGCCACTACAGAAAATGCGCCGTCGGCCGTGGCCGCGAAGGTGTGAATGTCGGGAACCTCACGCTTTATGCCATAACTTGTGAATTGATATCGATACAACGTGCCTTGCAGATCGCCCGTAACTTTCACGCTCCACAAACCATTTTCGCCACGCTTCAACGGAAATTCACGCGCTGATTTTTTGGCATTCATACTGTCGTAGAAAATAAGTTGCACGTCGTTGCAGACGGGTGACCAGGTTGAAATATAGTTTTTCCCGGCGTGCAGAAGGCGCCTAGCGTGGCCTGCAGCGGGGTGAACCGCTCTTGATCAAGAATGTTTCTGGCATAAATTGCGCTGGTCTTCACGCCAGGAATATCTAGTTGCAGCGACGCAATGTCGGCGTCGGAGACCGGCTTGGTGAATTGCACTGTATACATGGCGCGCGAGGAGAGTGATTCTTGAATCCGCACAAACGCCTTGATTTTGTGCTTGATTTGAGCATCTTCACGCCGCGTGACCTGGGCTTTCTGAATCTGCTCCTTGCTTAGTGGGGCGGTGGTGGACAGGGTGATCTCATTGTCCTTGTCTAGAAACGCTCCAAGCACGCGAACTGAAAGATCGATGTCGTTTGGATTTGTATAGATGCGTTCATCGCCAGCTACCAGCCAAATTTCTTGCGTGTCGCCCGTGTCGAATGTGATGCTGCGATCGTGATCAATATCTTTTTGTTCCCAATCACCAAGACGAAGAATGAACCCCGCGCTCTTTGGAAGTTCCTTGAATGGAATCACCGCATAGCGGCCAAAGGAGTCCTTGCCCGTAAATGGATATGCCGCGCCTTCGCCACCCACTGGCCAGCACCACGTGTTCCATCGATCATATTTTTTGTCCGCGCGCGCGTAGTGAACAACCAGCAACGCTTTGGCGGCCGCGGTCTTGGTCTTGAGCGATTGTGCAACGCGCGGAGATTGTGTTTCTTGAGCGGCATGTGTGGCGCTCAATGTTTCGCTGGTTGTGTCAGCGACTGCGCTGGCAACACAGAGCACAAGCACGGCCGCGGATACGCAAAAAGCAAGCATTCGGACAAAGTTGATTTTGCGTGGCAGGTGGTGACTCACCTGAAAGAAATTTTGAATGGGTTTCACGCTTCTACGCTACGAGCGGAGTCGATTGAATACAACAACAAAATGGCACACTCTTGCCGAATTATGTGTGCGACCGCTTGCGCGCGCGGAAACTTTCGCGCTTGGTCACGGTGGGGCGCGTTCCAGATGGAACAGGTCTGTGGCCAAGTTCTTGATACGCCACGCGAAATGGTTCAAGCGTGGTTTTGTCTAGGAAGACATCCAAGTGCTTTTGCACATCGACCAACTCTTGATGCATGGCGCAAGGAGCTCCA
>CAIWNO010000038.1 GCA_903914045.1 uncultured bacterium
GCGCCTGGACCGCCGTTGAGATATTTGTAAGAGCACCAGCATGCGAAGTCCGCGTTCCAATCGTGCAGCGCCAAGCGAACATTGCCTATGGCGTGCGCCAAATCCCAGCCACACTTTGCGCCAGTTGTATGCGCCGCAGCAGTGATTCGCGCCATATCCAGCACTTGCCCCGAGTAATACTGAACGCCACCCAGCATCACCAGTGCAAGGCAATCGCCGGCGCGCGTGATCGCCTCAACAATGTCATCGTTACGCAGACACTCTTCGCCATCGCGTGGCGCCACTTCAATCACATCCGCATTCGGGTCGCCACCAAGCATGCGCACCAATGAATGCACGGCAAATCGATCGCTTGGAAACGCGCCGCGTTCCATAAGCAACTTGCGCCGCGTGCCGATTGGTCGATAGAAACTCATCATTAAGAAATGTAAATTCGTGGTGAGCGTGTTCATGGCCACCACTTCATGTGGCAGCGCGCCGGCAAGTTCCGCAAGGCCAGCGCGGAAAAATTCGTGATAGCGAATCCATGGTCGAGTTCCATGCACGTGGCCCTCGGCGCCCATGGTGGCCCAATCGTTTAGTTCTTCCATCACACACGCGCGCGCAGCCTTGGGCATAAGTCCAAGCGAGTTGCCAACAAAGTACGCCTGCGCCGCGCCGTGTTGGTCGCGCGGAATTTCAAACTCGTCGCGGAAGCCGCTTAACGGATCATGCGCGTCGCACCACTTTGCAAACTCAAGCGTGGGCTTTATGTCCGCCGCGGACAATTCAAGAATGGATGTTGGAAGAGTGTGTGTCATTGATGAGAAAAACGCTTGGAAATACCTAGAAAATCAATCGCCGTGCCCGCCAACATGGCGTGCCTTTGCGCTTGTGAAAGCCAATCCGCGTCGCGAATAAGAACGCCCGGCGGATTCTCGCCCAGTGGAAATGGATAATCAGAACCCATGGCAATTCGATCCGCGCCAACAGTGTTCACCAGATAGCGCAACGCTTCTGAGTCATGCACGATGCTGTCAAAGTACAAGCGCCGCACATGGTCGCGCGGATTTGTTTGCGAATGCGTGGCGCACAAATCTGGGCGCGCTTGAAAACCTTTTTCAATGCGTCCCAGCGTGTACGGAAACGCGCCGCCGCCATGCGCGAAACATAATTTTAAATTTGGATGTCGATCAAGCACGCCGCCAAACGCAAGCGCGCAGATGGCGCGCGAAGTTTCCGCCGGCATGCCAACCAGCCACGGCATCCAGAAGCGGGGGATTTCGTCGCGGCCGACCACGTCCCACGGGTGAACAAAAATCGCCGCGCCCAGTTCTTCCGCGGCCGCGAAAAAATCCGCGAACGCGGCGTTGTCCAAGTCCACGCCATTCACGTTGGTTCCAATTTGCGCGCCAGGAAAACCAAGTTGCTTCACACAGCGCTCAAGTTCGCGCACTGCAAGCGTGGCATCTTGCATAGGCACTGTTGCCAGCGCAATGAATCGATCAGGCATTGTGCGCACAACGCCCGCGAAGTGATCGTTGAGCAACTGCGACAAGTCATGCGCATTGGCGGCTTTGGCGCCGTATGAAAACATCACTGGAACCGTGGAAAGAACCTGCATATCCACGCCACTTGCGTCGCACTCTTGCACGCGCCGCGCCGCGTCCCAACAATTGGATTCAATCTCCCGAAATAATTTTCCGTCAATCATCATGCGCGCCTTGCAATGCGCGCAGTGATCCAGCGCAACCCAGCCGCCACAGCCATACCGCTCGCGCAGATCGGGCCAATGCTCAGGGAGCATGTGCGTGTGCAAATCTATTGTTCGCGGCGCGTGCATTTGAAGATGCTAGCGGGAACTTTCACGCAAATTATTTTGAGCGGGTGCGCGGCAATTCAGTGGTCATGTTTGAACGCGCCAACACTGCGTAACTCATTTTGTGAACACATTGTGTTGGCAATGAAAAACGCCGCGGTCGCGTGTCGTACTTTGCCCCGCCTTAAATTACTTCGTGCGTGGCGCAGGCTTTGGAACACGTGTTCCACACGATGGACATGTGCAGAGTTTCGGATCCGCCCAAAACGCCTCCATAGCGTTTCGGAAATGATTCACAATGTCGGAGCACGCAAACTCCTGGTCATACACCAGCGCATCGCACTTCTCGCAGTAGAAAATCAAGTGCTCAGTTTCGGTCGGCGGGCGCCTGCGTTCCACCACAAGTCCAAGCGTGTTTGGTCCGCGCTGCGGTCTGTGCGGCACGCCGCCAGGAACAAACATGGCTTCGCCCTCGCGCAGAATGATGTCGCGAATTCCATGCGCATCGCGCACGCGAATGGACACATCTCCTTGTAACTGCATGAAGTATTCCTCGGAATTGGTCATGTGGTAATCGTTGCGCGCATTGGGGCCGGCGATCAACATCACAAAGAAATCCTTGCCGCTGAAAAGATATTTGTTCGACACTGGCGGCACCATCAAGTGGCGGTTGGCCGCGGTCCACGCGGACAAATTGATCGCGCTTGCCACGCCACCCATGCCGTCCCATCCAGTGGGATCGCCAAGTGGGTCATTGGCGGGAAATGGCGCGGCAACAACGGCGGTTGGATTGATCGTGCTCATGCGGATCAGTTTACCTTCAGAAAAGACCGCCACCAAGCATTGCAATGCGGCAGGTTTTGAAGCCTGAAGGATTGAAAAAATAGCGGCGATGGCTTTGATCAAGCGATGAATCTTTGCCTTGGCAGTGATTCTGGAATTCAAAAGTTGATTCGTCAGAAATTTTCAAACAGAAGCAGTATTTGATTCAAATATCTACCCAAGTTTCTTGCGTCTCAACCCTCGATTCGCCAAGACACTAGTGCTACACTTGTTCCGTTGGCACCCACTTTGAACACGCCGACATACCTCAATCCTTCAAGGAGTTTCTGTTTTGAATGAATCTGCAAATGGCGGCGTTTTAGTTGCTGACGAACTTGAGACCGTGAACAAAGAAAATATGCAAACCAGTGGCGCCGACGCCGCGGATGTTGGCATTGGCGAACCCGAATTTGACACGGCGCCAATTCAAACTCCGCGCAACGTGAAGCTGGCCATGCTTGCGGCCGTGGTGTTTCCGCCGCTTGGCGTGCTGACCGCCATGGGTTTGCTGTGGGGCGGCTTGTTTAATTCCACCGACCTCATCATTCTTGCCACCATGTATGTGTTGACAGGTTTGGGAATCACGGTTGGGTATCACCGCTTGTGCACGCACAAGGCGTTCGCCACGCGTGGGCCAATCGCGTTTTTCTTTCTGGCTTTCGGAACCATGGCGGGTCAAGGTCCGGTGATTTGGTGGTGCGCAACGCATCGCCGTCATCATCAATATTCAGATAAGGAATTTGATCCGCATTCGCCGCACGCTGGTTACGAGCCTGGAATTGTGGGTTTTTGCAAGGGCTTCATGCACTCGCATATCGGTTGGCTGTTTGAGAAGGAGCAACC
>CAIWNO010000039.1 GCA_903914045.1 uncultured bacterium
ACAACTATTTATGGCATGGAGGATCGCTACCGCGGCATTCACCAAGGTCGCCGCGTGGTGTTGATGAACGCGCAAGACATGGCCGCGCACAAACTTTCCGCCGGCGACGCGGTTGACGTGGTCAGCCATTTTCGCGGCGTGCAACGTCGCGCAAAAAATTTCCGTGTGGTCGCTTACGACATTCCGCTAGGTTGTCTAGCGACGTATTTCCCAGAGGCCAACGTCTTGGTGCCCATTGATAGTTTTGCCGAGGGCAGCATGACGCCAACGTCCAAGTCCGTGATTGTGTCGTTGGAAAGAGTCGCCGTTGGCCGCTGATGTGCGCGGATTAATTTTGACGGGCGGCACAAGTTCACGCATGGGCAGCGACAAAGCGGAAATTGTTTACGCGCAGTTACCGCAGTGGCGCGCGCTTGAAGAAATGTTGCGTCCGTTATGCGTAGATGTCTTTTGGTCGTGCACGCCAACGCAACAAGCGCAGTGGGGCATTGGCGATCGCGCCATTGTGGACGCGGTGGCGGGGCATGGACCCGCTAGTGGTTTGCACGCGGCGTTCACATTTGGCGCGCGTAATATTGCGCAACGTTCTGAGCACAATTTGAAAGCGCCTTGCGAGCCAGTTTTCTTGTGCTCTTCGCCATTGGTCAGTTCGCACCACGCCGCTCAAGAAGAAGTGAAAAATATAAATGTGGTGGCTGCAACTTCCGCCTGGCTGGTTGTTGGTTGTGATTACCCACTTATTGAAACGCGTGATTTGCAAAGCTTGCTTTACGCGCGCAGTCCCGACGCGGACGCAGTGGTATTCTTTGATGAACACAAAAGTGAAATTGAACCCATGATTGCGTTGTGGGAACCGTCAGCACAGGCGCAATTTCTTGCGGCATTCGCACGCGGCGAGTTCAGTCCGCGGCGCATTTTGCGCTCATGCAAACTTAAAATGATCTCGCCACGCGATCACTCCATATTGAGCAATCGCAACACGCCGTCGTGACATTGTTTCAGCGGCGCGCTTTTGTACCCGCTACAAAATGCCCACTACGTCCGCCTTCTTTTTCAAGCATGCGCAGTCCTTGAATAGTCATTGCGCGGTCAATGGATTTGCCCATGTCAATCACAGTCAGCGCCGCGATTGCCACCGCCAATAGCGCTTCCATTTCCACTCCGGTCTTGGCCGTTACTTTCGCCTCCGACCAAATATAAACATGGTCGCGGCGCAATTCCGCGCGCACTTGAATGGAGTCAAGTGGCAGTGAATGGCACAGTGGAATCAATTCGTCGGTGCGCTTGGCCGCCTGAATGCCGGCAAGCCGCGCCACGTCTAAAACATTTCCTTTGGCAAGCGAATTCTTACGGATGCGATTTGCAAGCTCCGGCGAAATCATCACGCGCGCTTCTGCAACGGCGCGACGGGCGGTCACGGCTTTCTCGCCAACATCAACCATGGTGGCGCGGCCGCTTGCATCCACATGAGTCAGCAATTTGTGTGCGGCGGCGCGTCCCTGGGCCGTCACACGCTTCAATGCGCTAAATTTCTTCGCCACGCCAGTTGTAGATTTTTTCTTCTTTGCCATTTGTAAATCTCTTAATGCATCCATGCGTAAAAGTTGTGCGCGCCAGTCGTATGTTCGCCAGGCGCAACTTCAATAAATCCCACGCTTGAAGCTGCCGCGGCAATGTCGCCAGAACCCTTGCCCGAAAGCAAATGCAACTCGCTGTGGCCGCTAGCGTTCACGCGCTCGCCCACAAGTCGATACCACCACATGGGCAGCGTTGCGTTGTCGGCATTGGCCACGGCGCGGGTATGCGCCACAAAGTGTTGCGTTGAAAGACCCGCAAACGCTCCAAGCATTTCAATGCCAAGCCGCCTCGCAGTTGCCATGACAGAAACTGGATTTCCAGGCAATCCCAAAATCATGCGCGCTGCCAGCGCGCCCGTTGCCGGTCGCACCGCGGCAAGCATGGGCCGCCCTGGTCGCTGCGGAAGTTTGTGAAAGATTGTGCGCGCGCCCAATCGCGCGGCAACTTGCGGCACAAAATCTTTGTGACCCATTGAAACTCCGCCCGTCAAAATCACCGCGTCCGCAACTTCCATCGCGCGCGCAAGAGTGTCCGCAAGCGAGTCCGCATCATCACGCGCATGCGTGCGTGAAACAATTTCAATCCATGGTCGCGCGCCAAGCAGCGACTCAAGCACGGGTCCATTGCTGTCGCGAACTTGCCATGGTTGCGCCTGGTCGTGCGCGCCAACAAGTTCATCGCCCGTGGTCACCAACGCCACGCGCACGCGCTTGCGCACAACCACTTGCGCCACTCCAAAGGAAGCCATCGCCCCAATAGTTGCCGCGCCAATCACCACGCCAGCGCACGCAATCTCATCGCCGCATTTTGCGTTCTCGCCTCGGCGGCGAATGTTCGCGCCGGTCTTGATCGCGCTTACCTCAATCATCAATCGCACGCCGAGATTATTCACCACAACATCTTCGTGGCGCACCACCACCTCCGCGCCAATAGGAATTGGCGCGCCGGTGACAATGCGAACAGCGTGGCCCGCGCACATCGCTATGGGCGCGTGTCCAATCATGGCTTCGCTCATATCCGCGCTTCCATCAGACACGTTCGCAACGCCGCCTCCAACAATCACCGCGTCGCCGCCAACAATCGCGTCGCCGACTTTTTCTAGCGCGGCCACGGGCAATCCATTCTCGCTCGCCATCACAATCAAATCCGCCATGCGCACCGCGAATCCATCCATCGCACTTACATCAAGCGCGGGACTGTCGCGATCCGCGTGAATCGCTTGCGCCAATACGCGGCCATTGCATTGCGCCAGCGGGATTATTTCCGTTGCTACCACTCGCACTTGTGCGCGCACGGCATCAATCGCTTCACGCGGCGAACTTGGTTGTTGAATTGACTCAGGTGTGGTTGGCGCGTTCATGGCTCGAGCAATTCAATTAAAGGTTGCGAAACATAATCTAATTTCAAGTGGCAATCATACGCACCATGACACAATCCACAGGCATACGGACAGGTGATCGCAGACATTTCTCTGATGGTTTGCATTCACATTCTCACAATGCGAACACCGTACTCCATAAAGAAAAAGACAATGGTTGCTACCCTTTGCGAATGACAATTCGCGTTCTAATTTTCGGTTCGCTTGCGCGTGAATTGTCATGCAAAGAAATCACAATTGATGTGACCGCGCCTGCCACAGTGCGCGATCTCAACCAGGCACTCGCAGCGAAACATCCTTCTAAAGCCGCGTTTTTTCAATCAGCGCGCCTGGCCGTCAATCACGCTTTCGCAAAGCCAGACGCGCCCGTGCAATCCACCGACGAAGTCGCGCTGATTGAATTGGTTGGTGGCGGATGAGCGTTCTTGTTTTCATTTCTCATGGCGCGCTTGCAAATAAACACTTCTCGAATGTTTTGAACCCCGCGCCTGACATTCAACAAGTTGGCGCCACCGTTGTGTTTGAAGGAATCGTCCGCACCGATGAAGCGGGCCGCGCAATCCGCGCGCTGGCATACGAAGCCTACGAACCTATGGCATCCAACTCTCTCGCCGAGTTGGCGCGCGACATTCTTTCCAAGCATGGGCTCATCGCCATCACGGTTGAACACAGTCGCGGTGAAGTTGCGGTGGGGCAGCGATCATTTCGTCTGGCCATTGAATCCGCGCATCGCAAAGAAGCGCTTGCCGCCATGGACGAATTCATCGACCGCATGAAGCGCGATGTACCCATTTGGAAAACCGCGATTTATATTTAATTGCATTTCCCCACGCCGCCGGCCAAATTGTTTGTGTCTAGAAAGTTTCCTAATTTTCTACTGCTATATCTCCGGCGATAGCAAATAAACCACGCACATTTGTAAAGACGATTTAGTTGGCCAAGTGCATCAACCACCTACCGCGGACATGGGCCGCTCTGGTTGCACAAAATCCGGCGACGCAATGTTGTGTCCCGCAAGTTTGGTCCACGTTACATCAATTAAAAAGTTCGCCAACTCCGCGTCGCTGGCGCCGCCGCGCAGCAATGTCATAACGCTCCATTCCTTCGTGCTAAATAAACACGGCCGCACATTTCCATCCGCAGTTAAGCGCAATCTGCTACACGCGCCACAAAACGGAATACTCACCGGCGCTATAAATCCAATGCGCCCCGGCGCGCCATCCATAAATCGATACGTGCGCGCCGTACTGTGCGAGTCATCCATATTGGTGGGCGTCAACGGAAACACTGCCTCAACGGCCGCGCGCGTTTCCCGCGCCGTCACCATGAGTGAGCGGTCCCACGCGTGCGCGGAATCCAGCGGCATGTATTCAATAAAGCGCATCTCCACGCCAAAGCGTCGCGCCAAGCGCGCCAGCTCCACGGCCTCGTCGTCGTTTTGTCCGCGCACCAACACCGCGTTCAACTTCAGCGGCGTCAATCCTTCGGCCACGCACATTTCAATTCCCGCAATCACATCTTCGGGCGTCACTGTGGAACGCGTCACGCGCGCGAAGCGATCTGCGCGCACCGAGTCAATGCTTATGGTCATGCGGTCAAGTCCCGCCCGCTTCCATGCGGAAAGTTTCTGGCGCGTCAACAGCGATCCATTGCTGATCATTGCAATCTCCACATCCGTGGCGGCGCGAATACCAGAAATAATGTCCGTCAACTGCGGATGAAGCGTCGGTTCGCCGCCCGTCAATCGAATTTTGCGCACGCCAAGCGACTGCGCCACACGCGCCATGCGAATAATCTCGCTTGGTGTCATCACATTTTCGCGCGGCTGAAATTGCACATCGGGTTCCATGCAATACACGCAGCGAAAATTACAGCGATCCGTAATACTGATGCGCAAATCCAAAATCGTTCGTCCGTGCGAATCCATCATGCGCCCGCCCGCGCGAATATGCGCCGGCGCCGCGGGCAACTGCTCTGGTGTCGCATCCAAACCTGACTTTGTTGCCGCGTTCCTGCCCACATCCTCAACCGCGCGAAATTGCGGCAGCGAAAGCGCAATCGCGTCGCCAGCCGATTCAGTTTCTCGCACATCAAATTGCATTGCAATTGAAGGCTAACACATTGCGCGCAATTTCCTTGCACATAAAAACACCGTGGCGCTTTCAAGGCGGCCACGGTGTTGGTTCAATCATTCGCATCGCGGATCAAAATTCTTTGAATCCGCGTTCGCACAACAACTCAGTCCAACTTCTTCCAGTGATCCGTGAACACGCCCGTCTTGGTGGCAATCAAGCCACTCTTGCTTATCGCAAGCATTGGCTCGCCATGCAACGCCGGCGTGAACACAATCGCTCCGTCCTTCATGGTCACCGGCGAAACACCGTGCGTCATTGCGGTGTTGTATGTCACGCCCTTACCGTCCAAATTCTCTGAGTAGTACATGCAATCCTCTGTGTATTCCTTCTCGCCCAGCGTGTACTTGGCCACCATGGAAATAGACGATGGCTTGCCGCCCGACATCCAGTACACATTAAAGTTGCGCACGTTCTTGCTAAAGCTCAGCATGCCCAAAATTTCCGGCGCCATAATTTTTTTTCCATCAGAAGTTTCTCGGTATTCCAACATGTATGTGCCTTCAATCTTTGGATCAGATTTGCTGGCGTTGCTGGCGCCAAAACCAAATCCCATTCCAGCGCACAACAACGCGGCGCTAGAGGCAAGTACAAGAGTTGCTACGAATGTGTGAACAGTCTTCATAAAGTTTCCTTTGGGGTTGTTTGACGAAGTCCGTTCCGCAACGCGCGGTCATTTCCGCTTCATCAATGTCGAACACATAAATCGTAGTTGAATTCTGCAGCAGGTTTTTGCGAACCTGCGGCGGTGAAACTTCCCAATCACTTCAAGCGCTTAAGTGCAAAAACTTGGGGGCATTTAATTGGCGGGTGTGCAATAGTGGGGGCTTGTGCCGCACGTATTTCGCTAAATTTGGATGAAAAATCGCAAATTCAGGCACCCTTGAAAAGTTTTCCTGCGGCAATCGACCAGCAAAACAGTCGTAGCTATACTCAAAATTCCATTCGCCGACAGTTTTTGAAAGGACTCATCGCGTGACCCGCTCGCCAATTCCATTGCCTCAAGTTCGCGGATTTCTACAAACTCAACGCACCGACTATTGGTGGATCCAGCCCATTTTGGTTCTGCTTGGTTTGGGCGGTTTCGTGGTGTATTCCACGTGGGCCGCGTTTCAAGGTTGCAACTATTTCACTGGTGGCGTGGATCAGCCTGGCGTGCAGCGCTTGCTCTCGCCGTTTTATTCACCCGTCTTGTGGGATCCTCGCGGCATTCACTCGGGCCACGCGTGGTTTGGTGAACTTCCGTCGTGGTGGCCCGCGTGGATGATCTTCTCGCCCGCGCTTTTAATTCTTCCGTTTCCCGCCGGCTTTCGATTCACGTGCTACTACTACCGCGGCGCGTACTACAAAGCGTTTTGGGGCGACCCAGTCAATTGCGCGGTTGGCGAGCCAGGCTTTCGCGGCAAGAACTATCGCGGCGAGCAAAAGTTTCCGCTGATCATGCAGAACATTCACCGCTACTTTTTATACGTAGCCGTGCTCTTCATTGCTTTGCTCTCATGGGACGCCTTCGCGACCTTATTGCACTACAACGCTGACGGCACACGCTCGTTTGGATTTAGCGTGGGTTCATTGGTTCTTTTTCTGAATCCAATTTTCCTAAGCCTGTACACCTTTGGTTGCCACTGCATGCGCCACTTTGTTGGCGGCAAAAATGATTGTCTGTCATGCACCATGGACGGCGGCGGTGCGTACAAGAAAGTCAC
>CAIWNO010000040.1 GCA_903914045.1 uncultured bacterium
CGCCATCCACATTAAATCCAAGTGATTTCATACCTTCTACCCAAAGTATTTTGATTTTGGCTGAGAGCCCTTCCCCAAGAACCACATACACGCAACCAATTACAATGACGCTGATCAACAAGCGGATCAATACTCTGCGTAGCCAACCCCGCACTGCGAATAGTAGAACAATATTCGCGATAACAATTTCTACTACAATTCCAAAGAGCGCACCACGCTGTCCGGCCCACACAAATCCAATGCTCGAAAGAATGGCCAAGGGAATGCAAAGCGCCATGGCTCGCCAACCCACACTAACCGCAAGAAATAACCAGCAACTCAAAGCCATTGCGTTCCATTCGCCCACCACTGTTGGATGGCGTAGGCCTTTGATCAAAGTTTCACCATGATGTGTTGTCCCGAATGCGCCCGCCACCTGAATGCCCTGCAACACTAGTGCGGAAAGTAAAAAACCTGCGAACAGCCACCGCCATTGCTTGTGAAGCGGCCACAGCATTGGGATCCATATAAAAAATTTCAGCGCTCCGAGTCGGTCGATTCCTTTTGTGCCATCCGGCGACCAGGTAATGGAAAGTGCCATCCATGCGATCCAGACTAAAAGTAATTTGACCCATGTTTGGCTGAACATTTGTTTCCACGATGAGACAAGCGCAGGCGCTCTTAACAATGTTGCTGTAAGCAAAATGAAAATACCCACGCTTGAAGTTGCGTTGGAAATTACCTCGCAAATAATGGCAACGATTGCCGCCGCTACATGCGCGGGCACCCCAATGAGATCGCCTTTGGCACGCGGAACTGATACATAAAACAAACGCAAGTCCAAGCCTGCTTTGGCGAAGAGGCAAGTGAACCGCCCTGGGTTTATTTCTTGACTAATGATTTCCAATTTAAATCTCTAATTTATTTCACACATCCCTGCCAAAAGTGAGTTGGTTCAGCAAACCCTTGGAACGATACCGCCGATCAATCATGACACTATCAGATGCGGCGCTATGCGGCGCAATCCGAACATTATGGCGCAATGACCTTCGCTGGGCATAGTTCTTGTTCGCCATCGAGAAACACGGTTTGCAAGCGCGGGCGCTTACTTGCGCGTGCCACTGCATGGAATAATTTCGCTCCTAAGCATGCGGAACAAATTTTAAATAGTGGGGAATTCATTGGGAAAAAGTCGAAATGACAAGCTACACTTCTTTTTTGGAATGTTATTTTTCTCTGCCCGCACATTCCCGCCACCAATCGGACCACCCATTACACAACTCACATCAAACTCCCCGCTACTTCGACCAAGTTCCACACGGCCAACACTAGTCATGCTGCGCTATTTCGTGCCGCTAGTTGTGGTGCACACCGCCGCGTTTCTTGCGTTCATGCCAAATTTATTTTCCTGGACCGCGCTCGCCGTGTGCATTGCGGGCATTCATGTTTTTGGTCAAGCCATCACCATGGGCTATCACCGGCTGCTTACGCACCGAAGTTTCGCCGTGCCACGTTGGTTTGAATACACGCTTGTTGTGCTTGCACTTTGCTGCTTGGAAGATTCGCCGGCGCGTTGGGTTTCCACGCATCGCAAGCACCATGTGCACAGCGACGAACACGAGGATCCGCATTCTCCGCTTGTCACTTTTCTTTGGGGCCACATGGGTTGGTTGTTTTTGCACAACCGTGAGTTGCATCAGTGGAGCAATTACGAGCGCTACGCCAAAGATGTCTTGCAAGATCCGTTCTACATGTGGCTGGAAAAGAATCCAACCAGTCCGCTTTGGTTTTATGTCGGGCAATGCGTGTTGTTCTTCGCCGCGCCGCTTGCCATTGGTAGCATCTGGCTTGATTGGAACAGCGCCCTGTATTTCGCCGCAGGCATGGTGGTGTGGGGTGTGTTTGTTCGCACCGTCTTGGTGTGGCACATCACGTGGAGCGTGAATAGTTTGACGCACTTGTTTGGCTACAAGAATCACGACACTGAAGAGAACAGCCGCAACAATTGGCTGGTGGCGCTAGTGGCCGCGGGCGAAGGCTGGCACAACAATCACCATCATGATCCGTCATGCTGTTCTGTGCAACACAAGTGGTGGGAACTTGATGTGACGTACTGGGAAGTGCGCGCGCTCAAGGCTGTTGGAATTGTGAAGGACATTGTTCCGCGGCGCGAAGTGCGTGTTGAAGAAGCTAAGAAAGCCGCTAAGAAAGCCGCTGTTTCAAAAGCTTCTTAAATCTCATATTCAATTTAGGTAGTTTTTTGGACCGCTGTCGTTAAAAACGTGCGTGCCTATTTCCCTGGCGGCGCATGTTGCGAACTTTGAAATCTGCGAATTGAAATTGCTTTCAACATGTCGGCATCATAAAAAATCAAGCTTTACCAATTTTGTCGCTTTAGAAACTGACTGCAATCAACAACAAGATCAATACCAGGGCGCATTGAAGACTGTTGCTGCAACACAATTCGCAGTGGGTGCTTTGGGTCCGCCTTATTCAGCCATTCTTGCATCCATTGAATGCTGAGTGATTGCAGTGGGCGGATCATGATTTGTCCGTAGATATGACCTGTATAGCACGACGCCGGAAAATAAATGTACGCGGGTGCTTC
>CAIWNO010000041.1 GCA_903914045.1 uncultured bacterium
CAGTGTTCGAGCAGCTTGTGCGAGGTTGATCCGTCTTTGGCCTTGGCGACATGCTCCATCAGCACCACCACGCGGCCAACACCTGCCACCAAGTCCATCGCACCGCCCATACCCTTGACCATCTTGCCCGGAATCATCCAGTTGGCGAGATCGCCGGTTTCAGACACCTGCATGGCGCCGAGAATGGCCAGGTTGATCTTGCCATTCTGGGCGCGATGGAAGTGAGCCAGACTGGCGACCTTGCCAATTGGATGATTCCAGGAAAGTTGGTCAAGGGCATGGGCGGTGCCATGGATTTGGTGGCGGGCGTGAAGCGGCGCGTAGTGGTGATGGATCATTGCAACAAAAAAGGTGAGAGCAAAGTGTTGCCCAAGTGCACGCTGCCGCTGACGGGTTTGTCATGCGTAGATTTGTTAATCACCGATTTATGCGTGATGGAATTTGATCGCAAGCGCGAGCGATTTGTGCTGCTGGAATTGGCGCCGGGCGTGACCGTTGACGAAATCAAGGCAAAAACAGCCGCGGAATTCATAATTGATGCGCCACCTATTGCCGTGCGCTTGTAAGCGTTCTAGTTGAAACACAAAGTTTACTTGCGATTGCTTTTCAATTTTCTTGGGCCCGCTACCACATGCGTTGATACATGCCTTACTCCATGTGCTGGTAGGTCTGCGCAGCCAATGCAACAGAACATTGTGAAAGAGAAAGGCCGCCCCCTCTGATCGGACGAGAGGAGACGGCCTAGTGAAGTGAAGATCTCAGATGGATTTGTTCAGAGATCCGTCACGCGATGTTTCATCTGGGCTTTCAATCGCGCCAAGATGGAAGAGTGCATTTGACTCACGCGGCTTTCAGAGAGATCAAGCGTGAGACCAATTTCTTTCATGGTCATTTCTTCGTAGTAGTACAGAATCAGAATCAAGCGCTCGGAGCGGCTCAAGCCCTTGGTCAACAAAGCTTGCACATCGATGCGCTGAATGCGATCAGTTGGCATCTCCTGACGGCGATCACTGGCCACATCCATTTCGCGTGATTCGTTTCCAGAATCCTTGTCATTCCATTTGCGATTCAAACTGACAATGCCCACTGGCTTGGAGTCGCGATTGAGTTTCTCAAAGTCATCTGGATTCATTTGCAAACGCTCGGCCACTTCATCCTCGGTGGCCTTCTGCCCGTGCTCCATTTCAATGGCTTTTTTGGCGCGATCCATAATGGTGGTGCGACTGCGCACAAGCCGCGGAACCCAATCCATGGCGCGAAGCTCGTCAAAGATGGCGCCACGAATGCGCTGGGCGCAATAGGTTTCAAACTTGACATTGCGGCTCAGGTCGAACGAGTTAATGGCGTCCATTAAGCCAAAAAGACCAGCGCTGGTGAGGTCGTCCACGTCCACTTCGGCGGGCAAACGCTTGTGCATTCGCTCGGCGGTATAGCGAACCACCTCGCGGTAGCGCTCCATGAGGCGATTGCGAATTTGTTGGCGCTCTGAAGAGTCACGCGCGCATTCGCTGAACATTTTCCAAACCACATTCACGCTTTCGGGCGTGTCCATGGGCAGGTCCGCAATGGACGGCGCTTTCGCACGAACCGCTTTTTTGGTCCGAGGTTTTTCAGTTGCCACATTTCCCGCGGGAACTGCCTCTGAACGACCGGATATGCGGGAGGGACTTGAACGCTTTGTATTTGTAATACGCGATGATGAAGTTGCTGGCGATTTTTTCGCCACATCTTTCACCGGCTTGTCAGCGCGGGCTGCGTTTGTACGCGAGGCCTGCGTGTTTAACTTGGACATGCGGTCGCTCCTTGACCTAAAGCCCATCAACCAGCCACCCCCGCGGGGCGACATGGCGCAATATCTCGCGGAAAATGCACCCGCGAATCTTGATGTGCCGAATCCTTGGCAACACCTGAGATGGATGCAGTCTAACTGAAGAGTTCAAGTGTGCAAGTGCAAGTTGAATACTTCATCAAAATTATTATTTCCCACTTGTGGGTGAAGTTGAAAATCATCGGCCAAGCAAATGCATTGGTATGGATTCAAAGTTGTCGCCCTCCATTTGGTTTTGTGCGCCATGAATACGGATGCGATTTCGTTCGCCAGTGCTTCAAGCTAGACAGTAGACGTCAGTTTTTTTTCAGACGTAGGATTTATGGCAACAATGGCACGCCAAATGCCAGCCTGTGATCAAGGTCACTGTTGCGGCTTGGAATCATGCGCGTGACTCATGACATCCTGCTGCGCAGCCTGTTGTTGACGCCGCTCACGCTGCGCATAAATAGCGGAAATAAGCCTAATTTTACGCATTTCTTTGGGCATAGTTGAAGCGAACGCGCGCACCACCAACGTGGTTTTTCTCCACCAGAAATAGCCAGATCGAGTGATGGACATCATTTCAAATCCATCTGGATGGTCGGCGTGGGCTTGCGCAATGGTTTCATTTTCATTTGCGCCTATATAGCGATGGGTGTGTACGGAATTCATTGAATCACCTCAGTTCGCGCTGATTCAGCCATGACTAATTCAACATCATCTGGAATTTCTTCACGTGAGAGTACAGACACATCACCTAATCGACCGCGCAATGCGCGGCTTACGGCCCCACGAAGATGCGTTGGAGTGACCACGACCGCGGGTCGTCCTTGACGAAGAAGATCGCGAAGACCAGGCGCGACACATCGAAGTAATTTTTCAGCGGCGGCGGCTTCGGGCACAACGCTGCGTTGAGCCGCGGTGAATACTCCGCTTGAAATCATCAAAGATTCGTCCATGCAGACTGCGTATAAAATCCTTTTGCCGCTGGAGTTACGCGTGATCAATCGCTCACATACATCGCTTGAAACCACGCTGCGAACCACCGCGATAGTTTGCTCCGGCAACGCCGTGGCCGGCATGGACACCATGAGCTCCACTATTTTTTCCATGTCCCGTATAGCCACGCCTTCGCGCAAAAGTTCCTGCAAAATGCCGCGCACCCGATCCAGGCTCCACGTTGGCGGCGCCAACATGCAAGCCAAGTTTGGCGAGCGCACGCGAAGTCGCTCAAGTATTTTGGCGGTCTCCTCAAGCGTGATCAATTCCCAGGCTTTTTTACGCAGAATCTCCAACAAATGCGTGGCCAACACGCCGCCAGCATCGGCGATGGCGAACCCCTGCCCCTCAAGATTTTGAGCAGCCGAAGCGTCAACCCAAATTGCTGGCAAACCAAACGCTGGTTCCGTGGCTAATTCGCCTTCAACATTGGGCACGCCGCCTTTGGGATCCATGATCAACATGTGGTCTGGCCGAAGTACGCCCCCACCAACCGCCGCGCCGCGCATTCGAATGACATACGAATCAGCCGGCAAATTTGGGTCGTCACGAATTCTGACCGAGGGAACAACAACGCCAAGTTCCATGGCCAAGCGCCGCCGCACACCAGCGACCAATGACAGCAATCCAGACTCGGCGCGCTCTTCATGCGCCAACGTCAATAAGTCAAGACCAAGATCAATGCTGATGGGTTCAATCACAAGCGCATCTTCTAAAGATTCCGATGCGCTAAACGCCGAGCGCTGCGCTTGCGCGGCCAATTGCTTTGCGGCCAATTGCACGCGACCAATCCACCATGCCGCGGCGGCAAGAAGTAGCGACGCGCCTAAAAGTGGAATGGTGGGAAGCGGCGTCATGGCCAACACCGCAAGCAAGCCCGCCACAATCCACAAGGTGACAGGTCGCGCGCCAAGTTGGCTAGGTATTTCCGCCCCTAATGTTTCGCCACTGGCGGCTTTGGCGGCCACCAATCCAGAAGCCGTTGCCACCAAAAATGCGGGGATTTGCGTGACTAAACCATCACCCACCGCCAGCAGCGTGAACACGCGCAGCGACTCGGCAACGGTCCAATTTTTCTGGATCATGCCCACCAAAAAACCGCCCACGATATTCACAAGCACAATCACAATTCCAGCCACGGCGTCGCCGCGCACAAAGCGACCGGCGCCATCCATGGCTCCATGAAAATCCGCCTCGCGCAAAACAACTTCGCGCCGCTCGCTGGCCTCTTTCGCGGTGATGGCGCCCGAAGCCACATCCGCGTCGATGGCCATTTGTCTTCCAGGCAACGCGTCAAGCGCAAAGCGCGCCGACACTTCACCCATGCGCACTGAACCGCGCGTGACCACCACAAACTGCACAACCACCAACATGGCAAACACACTCAGACCAACGATTGGATTGCTGCCCGCTGCAATTTCACCAAAGGCCTCAATCACGGAGCCCGCCACGGCGCGTCCCGCTTCTGGCGTGCTGGCATCCATACCCAAAATTAAACGCGTGCTGGCAATGTTGATGCCTAGTCGCAGCAGCGTGGTGCCCAACACCAACGCTGGAAACACGCTGAAATCAAGTGGTTTTCGCATGTTCGCGGCGGTGGCAAGCACCAAGCCGCTCAGCGCAAAGTTAATGGCGATCAACGCGTCCATGGCCATTGGTGGTAGCGGAACAACCAGCACCGCCACCAGTGCGATGAACGCCGCGGGTACCAACCACTCCATGCGCAACGCTGGTTTGTTCTGTGTGTCGCTCAGGTTTGGAATCATGATCGCTTCTCCATTGAGCGGCTTGCACTGTAACGTGATGGCCGACGAGACACGCGACCTTCACCAGACTCTCGCGCGGCTTCGCGTGCCTCTGCGCTTGTCAAACGAATGCTCGACTCGAATGTATTGCGCGCCTTGAAGCGCTGCACGATCGACGCCACGCACAACGTGATCGCGGCACCAAGAGTTGTCATTGCAATCATTCCAAGCACGGACCACACCACGTTGGACAAGGAATCTGAACTCCATGTTGAAATATTTTTTAGCCATGGCCACGCGAAAGCCAGGCTTGTTGCCATGGTGGCGATGGCCACAAGAACTCCCGCACAAACACTTGGAATGCGCTGAAAAATGGAGCTGCGCGGCCGCATTTTCCAGGACCCAATTCGTATCCACGTTCCATGCGCGCTGGCGTGACCCAACAGCGCGGCAAGCAACGCAATGATGACAAGCCACAATACAGGTGTTATGGCGTTGATCCATATTTGCATTGGTGAATGCGTTGAAGTCAGTTGAAATAGGTCGCGAGTCATTTCCACAAGCGAGCCAATCCACAGCGGCATGGCCAATGACGCAAGCGCAATAAAAAATACAATTCCAAGAAATGAAGCAAGCCAACTCGCTCGTGGCCCGTGGCCTTGTGAAACCACTTGATCGCGTTTGGAAGGCGACGGTGGATGAATGCGCTCAGCGGATTCACTGGACATCATGGTGAAACTCCCGTGGCAATCTTCGCAAGCGTATTCTGAATGAACACATTTTCGCTTGTCCAAATTACGCCGCAAGTGGCCAACGCGGCCGCAATGCCCACGGCGGCGCGTGAGCCAAATCCAGCGGAAAACGTGGAGAAACCAGGCACAATGCGCACCACCAATGCGGCCACCGCTGTGACGGTGGCCAGCACGCCCACAACTGGCAAGCACGCTTTGAATCCGACCACCATGGCCGCGTCAAGCAACAATGCCACCGAGTTGACGAAGTCACTTTGAGCGAATGTTCCAGGCGGTAGCGTGCGAACGCTTGCGGCCGCGGTGATGGCGATCGTTTGAATTCCACCCACAGCGACAAAGATGGTGATGGCGCTCCATGTAAAAAGCATTTCGGCGGCGTTGGCTTCTCCATCAATTGCGGGGTCGTATGTTTGCGCCAGTGACAATCCCATTTGCTCACCAATGACTCGTCCACACACGCGAAGTGCTTCAACAGAAATCGCGGCGAGCAAACCAATGAACGCGCCAATGGAAATTTCAATCACAACTTGTGGCAATGAAATGGTGGTGATCATGGAATCAGCCGCGGCAATTGGCGCCGCCGCCCAACCCGCAGCGGCCGCAAAAGCCATGCGAAAACGCCATGGAATCATGGTAAAAGCTGGTGCGAACATGGCCGCTCCAACGGCGCGCGCCGCGCCAGCAACGGCGATCGCAGACACGCTCACTTAACAACCTCCTATGACGTTGAACAAACTCAAGTCCAACACACTGCCCATCATCATCACGGCGAAGTCCACCATTTTTGAACTCATCCAACCCGCCAAGGCAATGGCCACCAACGCCACCGCGATCAAGCGTGGCGCGAACGCGGCGGCCGCGTCTTGCACATTGGACAGCGACTGAATGAAACCAGAGATGAGTCCCACAAGAAGTCCGACCACCAAAAGTGGCAACGCCAACACCAACGCCGCTGATAGCGCGGACCGCAACGCATCGACCATGTCGGCCTCAGTCATGGTTGACACCTGCGTTGAATATGAAATCTTGCATTTGATCAACAGGCATTTTTATGTTCCCGCCACGCGCGTCACGCCCGCGATCAAGCCTGTGGACACCATGGTCCAACCATCCACTGCCACAAAAAGCAGCAATTTCATGGGCAAACTGATTAAAGATGGTGGCGTCATGAACAAGCCAAGGCTGGCCATGACCGCCGCCACGGCCAAGTCGATCACCAAGAATGGCAACAACACTTTGAAGCCCAACATGAACGCCACGCGCAATTCATTCAGCGCGAATGCTGGAGCCAACGTGAGCGTGTCCACTTCGCGGCGCGTCAGCGACTGCCCCGCTTCAACCGGAGTGCCTTTGGATTTCAACACGGCTTCCAAAGTTGGTCCACCATTTTGCGCTTGCAGTTGATCAAACATGAACGCGCGCAGTGGAGCCTCGGCGCCCTTGACCGCGACCATGGGATCCGCGCTGCCGCCGCTTGCCAGTTGCGACAAGCCGCCATCCCACGCGGCCTTTAATGTTGGCGTCATGGCGGCAATGGTTAGCGCAACGCTAAGACCAAGCACAATCAAATTGCTGGGCACGGCGCCCAAGCCAAGACCTTGTCGCAGAATGCTGAGCGTTATAAATATGCGGGGAAAACAAGTGCATAACGCAAGCGCCGCGGGAAGCAGCGCAAATCCCACTGCGGCCGCGGCCAGCTCCGCGCCACCGCTTAAGCCCACTGGCACATTGCCAACTGTTTGATTGATGGCCGCGAGCAACATCATCAACCAACCCTCCCAAGCGAGTCGCTGGCCGAATGATTGCGTTGAGACTGTTGGGCAATGGCGTTGACCGCTTCAGATGAGTCCGCCGCGAATTCCGCCAACCGCTGAAAGCCTTGGGAACTTTGTCCAAGCAACACCACTCGATCACCCACGCGAACAAGCGTGAGCGCTTGCCCCTTGGCCATGGCGGCGCGATCAAGTATTTCTATGGCTCCGTTGCCAACGGCGCGTTTGGTATTTCGTTTGAAAAACAATTTCCAAAGCAAGCCCGCGCCTCTTGCACCTTGAAGGTCTGGCTTGGCGCGCAACCACAATGCCACTGCCACCACGCACAACCCGCCAAAGGCAAAAACAGAAATCCAACTTCCACCAGTCGCCGCATGCGCCTCGATCGGGGTGAGCACCACGATCTGCGATTCTGGATCGACAGAATTGCCAAGCGCAACCGCATGGATTGAACCAAATGCGATGACCGCGCTCGCAATGCGAGCAATTAAGAGGTGAGGGTTACGCCCATCCATGGCAGCCCCTAAGCTTCACGCCCCGCATCCTGCGAAAACGGTCGGACCCATCCGACATCCTTAGATCGGCAATTTGACCAGCAAAGGCGTAGTGAAATTTACAAATTCATCGCATGATTTATGGCAATCTTTCCCGCAAAATACCCCTTGCGTCCACCTGACCACAACGCCATAGCTTGCAGGCATCGCTACCATTCCAACAATGATTCGTCGGTCTCAGTTGAATGGTTTCTTGGCGGTGATCGGCGCCTGCGCGTGCTTATTCACGACAACAGAACGTGCGCTTGCCCAGACGGAATACACGTTGGATGACTTTGACCGCTGGACACCCTCCAAGGCGCCGTCGCCAGTTGATGAACAATTGCAACAGGCGCGCGTGGCTCTTGCCAATGGCGACGCGGCGCGCGCGCTGAACTTGTCGGAAAATTTTCTGGAGAACAATCCGCTTGGCCAAGGCCGAGCCGACGCATTTTTAATTCAAGGCGACGCGCAATTGGCCTTAAGCAACGAATACAAAGCGCTCTTTGCCTATGAAGAGGTGGCGCGTCGATACACCTCCACCACTTCATTTATTCCCGCCTTGGAACGTGAATATGAAATCGCCAAGGCCTATGCGCATGGCTTACGAAAAAGATTCATGGGAACATTTCGCTGGATCGACGCGGGCGATGATGCCCAGGAAATTTTCATCCGCATTCAAGAGCGATTGCCTGGCAGCGAGCTTGCGGAAAAAGCTGGCATGGAATTATCCGACTACTACTTTCGCATTCGCGACATGCCCTTGGCCGCCGATGCGTACGACTTGTTCGTGCAAAATTATCCGCGCTCAAAGCGCGTGAATAAGGCAAAATTGCGCTTAATTTACAGCTATTACGCGCAGTTCAAAGGCCCGCAATATGACGCCAGCGGTTTGCGCGAAGCCACGTCCAGGTTGAAACTTTTACAAGCGGATGATCCGGCATTGGCGCAGCAAATTGGCGCCGAAGCGCTTCTGGTGCGCGTGTATGAAAGCGAGGCAGCCAAACTTCTCAATGACGCGCTGTGGTATAAAGACATGGGCGATTTTATTTCCACGGAACTCACGTTGCGATCCCTGGTGAAACGCTTTCCAAAATCTATTGCCACTATTGAGGCTCTGAAGATCGCGCCTGACGTGGTGGCCAAATTGCCGGCGCTTGTGGCCAAAGGTTGCCCCGACTACGCGCAATTGCAAAGCATATTGCTTGGAACACCAAGAATGGTTGAACCCACCGGCGTGGTTGCGGATCCAGTGGCGCCGCTTCCCGCGGTTGCCGAAACAACCTCACAGAAACCAGTGGACGGGGCCGCGCTTGCGCCCCAAGATCAAACCACGTTGCCTCCCATACCAAGCACGCCTGCTTCAGCAGATCAACCCAAATGAAGTTGAACCCCAAGACCAATGTGTGCGGCAATGCCATGACCTTGATTGCGCTTGTATGCGCCACCTTGTTCATGACCACCGAACTGAGTTGCTCCTCCAAAGGCATGAAGGGCGGCAGCCTGCTGCCCACCAAATATCACAGCATTTCCGTGCCTGTTTTTGACAATGCCACGCCCGATCGCGACATGGGATTTCAATTGACGGAGGCTTTGCAAAAACGTCTGCAACAAACAACGCCGTACACCGTCACGCATGACGGCAAAGCCGACACCATTCTTCGCGGCAAGGTGGTCAGCGTGAAACTTTCCCAAATGAGTCAAAGCGTTGCGACTGGTTTGTCAGAAGAAGTCGCCTACACTGTGACTCTCGACTGGGATTGGGTTGATGTGCGAACAGGCAAGTCCATCACGGCCCGAAAAGGCTTTGCGGCAAGTGGCGTGGTGGTGACAAGTCGATCGCAAGCGGAACCACTGGACTTGGCGCGATTTGAAGTAACGCAACGGCTCGCTGATGACATTGTTGCGAACCTTCAAGCGGATTGGTGATAGATGCGCATGCAAGATGTAGTTGAACTTGAAAGTAGAAAATAAATATGAACGACAATAATATTGATTCAACAACTATGGCTTTCGCCTCTAAAAAGAAAACCGATAAACCCATCAAGCGAATTGATCCCCCCACTCCTACTTCCTCTGGTCAATCCGGCAAGCCACGTCGCCAAAGCGTGACATGGTTCACGTTGGGGTTGCTTGCCATTCTGATTTATATTGTGATTAACGGAAGTTCCACGCGCGGAGTGGCTATAGACACGTGGCAACAATTCATGCTGCTTGCCAAAGAAGGCAAGTTGGTCAGCGATTCCGTGGTGATTCAGGGTGATCGAATCAGCGCCGATGTGAAGCCAAATACCAAGGGTTTTTCCGAGAGATTTGGCGATAAGCCTGCTCCGGTGTACGTGGCCATTATTCCAACGGCTATTTCCAACTACATGAAAGACTTGGAATCCGTGCCGGTGCCCTACCGAGCCGACGTGACCACAAGCACCTTCGCGCAAATTGCCATGACCATATTGCCCACGCTCATCATCTTGGGAATTCTGTGGTTCCTGCTTTCGCGCAGCATGCGCAACGCGGGTGGTGGCGCCGGCGGAATGCTTGGCAACTTTGGCCGCAGCAAGCACCGCGTCAGCAACAAGGAAACGGCCCATACCACTTTCGCCGATGTCGCTGGCATTGACGAAGCCAAGGAAGAAGTTTCCGAATTGGTTGAGTTCTTGAAGGATCCGAAAAGATTTCAACGCCTTGGCGGACGAATTCCACGCGGCGTGCTGCTTGAAGGTCCGCCAGGTTGCGGAAAAACTTTGCTCGCCAAGGCCATCGCTGGCGAGGCTGAAGTTCCTTTCTTCTCCATTTCTGGAAGCGACTTTGTGGAAATGTTCGTGGGCGTTGGCGCCAGCCGCGTGCGCGATTTGTTCAAGCAAGCCAAAGACAATTCACCTTGCATTATTTTCTTGGACGAAGTGGACGCCGTCGGCC
>CAIWNO010000042.1 GCA_903914045.1 uncultured bacterium
ACTGATGAGCAGCGACAAGCCAGTGGAGTTTGCCTCCGAGTTACTGCTTCCATTCACGTTGGATTGCATTCGCACGCAAAGCGATCCGTGGAAAACCATGGCGCAGATCGAGCCGCGAAAATATCAATTGCCAGCGCATGTGGCGCGCTATCACGCTTATTTCAGCGCGTGCGGAAGTCACACATTTGCCAACGCCATGTCGCGCAAGCCGGTGTTGGATATGCGCGCCGCACAGCAACTTATTCAATCGTTCAACGTGGCCGACGTGCTTGAAGCCGCCAGTTTTCACGGCGATATTGGCGAGAGCGCGCGCACGCTTGATGCCACGGCCGCGGCGGAGCAAGCGAAAGTGTCGCGCACAAATCCCCAGGGACACGGTAGCGATTCAATCCAAATCCAGTCAAATGATTCCGCTGGTCCGCAACAACAAAGCTCCAATCACACCCTCGAGCAACTTCGCCTGCTCGGCACGCGCTACTTGCAGAAATTTAAATTTAAATTTCTCATTTCAGCGCAAGGAAAGACTGGCGAAGAAATGGTGACGGCTTTACAAGCGCGGCTAGACAATTCTTCAGAGCAGGAACTAGTGAACGCGCGCGAAGCGTTGTGGAACATCACACGCAAGCGCTTGTGCGCGCAACCACTTGACTCTGTTGTAGATCACATTCAGGCCGCAATGAAGCGGCACAATGTGGTTGGTGCTTCGATCAGCGTGTCCGCCGCCGATGGCGCCACTCAATCACTTCAGTTTGGCCAGCGAACCGTGGGTCAGCCGGTCACGCCACACACGTGTTTTGAAATTGCGTCGCTGAGTAAAAGCATCGCCACATGTTTCGCTATGGAATTTTTCCGCGCCGCCAATATTCCCCTTGATACATGCGTGAACGCGCTGCTTTCAAAGACATCGTCCGGCATTCGCGTGCTTTCACTCAACTCCAAGCATCCAGAATGGGCCGATCAAGTCACGCTTGCGCATCTTATGAGTCACGAAGCGCTGAACCTTCACTATGTCAGTGGAATTTCCACGGAACAACCCATGCCCAGCGCAACGCAGTTGATCAAGGAGCATGATCAATTTGATTATGAACCAACTGGAGTCCTGAATGAGCCCGGCAGCGCGTTTCAATATTCAGGTGGCGGCTTCATTGTGCTGGAGCATGTCATTGAAACACTCGCCGCGCAGGACATTGCAACACTCACCGCGCCTTTTTTGCGCGCCTTGCATATGAACTTGTTTACGTTTGAGCAATCCAATCAATTGAACATGGAATACGCAAGCGGCTACAAAGATTCAGGTCATGAAATTGAAGGCACCCGCATTATGTTTCCCGCTTTCGCAGCTGGCGCCGTTGCGCCAGCGCAAGACGTTGCAACATTTCTGCACGCGCTTACAAACGCGTATCACAATCTTGATGGGGCGGGTCCGATTTCGCATGACACCGCGGTGCGCATGCTGCATGGCGTGGACAAGGGCTCGCAAAAATTCATGGGTTGCAATATGGGCCTTGGCATTTTCACGGCCGACGCTGGTCCCAATCGCTTGTGCATTCATCAAGGCGCCAATGACGGCTTTCGCGCGTTGTTCATTCATTGTTACGCGGGTCCCGAAAAGGGCGCGGGCTTGGTCATTCTTGCAAACGGCGAACACAACGGCGTGTTGTTTATTGCCGAGGCCACGCAGATTGTGTTGCGCCACTTCAACATGCAAGGCGTTGACGCCACGCGTTTTCAAAACCAATTTGTAGCCGAGGATATTCCGCAAGAACAGCGCGTGAACGCCGGATACCGCGAACTCATTTTCGGCGCCTTCCAAGCCGATCTTCCAGAAGCCATCACGCGCCGTGGGTCGCGTGACCCGCTTGCGGATTTTAATCTCGCGGTCGGCGCGCGCATTGAAGAAGTTTCCAATCAACGCTTTGCCCGCGCTGAAAATCTTCTTTCCCCCAATCAACCAACATTCGAACCCGCGCTGTTTGGCAAGCAGGGGAAAGTCATGGATAGCTGGGAAAGTGTTCGACACAATCCGCGCGAGTTCGACCACTTGATATTTGAAATGAATCACGCCGCTGCGATTGACTGCGTCACCGTGTCAACACAATTTCATTTGGGTAATCATGCGCCTGCTATTCGCGTGCAAGGCTGGGACGCCACTCACAAATGTTGGAAAGACATTGTCGCGCGCTCGCCGCTTGCGGGCCATTCGTTTCACGCATTCAACGCCGTGTCTCACGGCGCGCTCTTCACGCGCATTCAAGTTTCCATGTATCCCGATGGCGGCGTGACGCGCTTGGCGTTGTATGGAAAAAATCTTCCGCCGCACGAGAAAGCGAAGTTGCTCGCGC
>CAIWNO010000043.1 GCA_903914045.1 uncultured bacterium
TGAAACGCGTGCGATCAAAATCGCACGAGCAACCCATGGCGACAAGTTGCTCAAGAATGACGCGCTCATATTCATCTTTCCACGCTTGCACTTGCGCCACAAATTCATCGCGCGAAAAATCAGTGCGCTTCTTGCCTTGCAACGCCAAGCGCCGCTCAACCACAGTTTGCGTGGCGATGCCCGCGTGATCCGTTCCTGGCATCCACAACACATCGCACCCTCGCATGCGCGCGTGGCGGGCCAACGTGTCTTGCAACGTGTTGTTCAGCGCGTGACCCAAGTGCAAAGCCGCAGTGACATTGGGCGGCGGAATAAACATGGTGAACGGCTGGGCTTTGGATTGGGGATTGGCCTTGAAACAACCAACCTCGCGCCATCGTTGCGCCATGGCGCTTTCATGGTCGCTTGGTCGGTACGATTTCGGCAAGCCACTGGCATCAACTTCGACGCCAGAGTTGGCGATCACCGCGTGCGCTTCTTGCGTTTGTTTTGGCTTGTGAGTTTGCGACATGTTCAAACAATACTACCGACCACCTGCTCTTGGATGCCTGATCTATGTGGCGATTTATTTTTGCGCATCGTGCTCCAAGGAACCGCACACCGCCACCGCCTCGGCCGCGCAAGTGCAGGCAAGCATTGCGGCCATTGACAAGTTGATCGACGCGGGCCAATTTGAAAACGCGCTGCGCGTGGCGCGCGAATTGGAGATCAAGGCGCCCAACGATCCATTGACGAGCGAAGTCTTGGCGCGCGCATTGTTGAGCCAATGCAACGCGAATCCAAGCGCGCAACTGCGCGTTGAAACCGCCGCCGCCTACGCCAAAGCCGCGGCTGCGCGCCCCACTAGTCCAGGCTTGCAATCCGCCGCGGGCATGGCCGCCTATTCCGCGGGCAACATGGAAAGCGCGATTCGCTATCACCAGAAAGCCGCCAAGCTTGAGCCTGGAAATCCGCAACATCTGTATTTGGAAGCCATGATGTGGAACGCGTCGGCGCAGCCTAATTTTTCGATTGAACTTTTTGAACGCGCGCAAAAATTAGATCCACACTCGCCCGAAATTGAAATGGGTTGGGCCGAAGCCATGTCCCAAGTTGGCGAAGCCGCGCGCGCCAAAGAGCACATGCAACGAGCGCGCACATTGGCGCCGCAGGATTCCACCATTCGATATCGCGCGGCCAGTCTGTTGCGCTCGCTTGGCTCACCCGACGAGGCCGCTGAGATGTTGCTTGGTGGCGTTTCCATTGGCAGCGCCACTACAGCCACCTGTGAACTGTGCGCGCAATGCCTAAGCGAGGCCGGCAAGCACGCTCAAAGCGCCGAAGTGTGGGAGCGCTTGGCCGCCATGAGCATGATGCGGCCAGAACATTTGCTTGAGGCCGCGCGCAGTTGGTCGCGCGCCGGACAGCAGGAAACCGCGCTGATTTTGCTGGAAAAAGCCCGTCAAGCCAACGCGCCGCAGGCGTACTTTGAACTGGCGCGAAGCGAAATTATGGCGCGCCAAAAACAAAGTCCATGACAATATCACGTAGCGCGCGCCCACGATTGGCAAAGCGCGCAACGGCTGATTATGTTTTGCACAATGCAATTCGCGGCGCGCCCAACGGCTTCAATCACCATCTTTCAAATCACCATCTTCAACCAGTGATCGACCTCCATCAAGCGTGATGGCGCTGCCCGTCATGAAGGGCGCGTCCAATGTCACAAAGCGAACCAACGCCGCCGCGTCCTTGGGTGTTCCAAGTCGGCCAAGCGGAACGCGTCGCACATACGTCTCTTGTTGCGCATCGCCCATGGATTGCGGCCACGCAATCACGCCAGCAATGATTACATTCACGCGAATTCGTGGCGCCAACTCAAGCGCCAGATTGCGAAACCACGCGTGCAGCGCACGTTTACTGGCCAAGTAATGCGTGAACTCTTTCATTGGGCAAAAGTCAACATGGATATCGCCAAACGCCATGACCGATGCGCCGCCAGCAAGCGTTGAGCGCGCAAGTGCGGGCGACAACATGCGCGCCAATGCCGTTGGCGTGATGCAGTTGACGCGCATGAAGCCCGCGGCTTGCGCGCCCGCGTGGTCATGCGCCAGATCTTTTTCCCACAGACCCGCGGACACAATCAACGCGTCAAGTTTTTCAAGCGCAAGCGCGCTCACTGTGGCCAAGGCCGTGTCCGTGTTGTCAAGATCCAACTGCAACAAGGTGACCTTGGCGCCCAGGACCTCTGCCATGGATTGCGTTTCTTGCGCGCCAACGTGGTCGCTATGAAATGTCAACACCACATCAAAGCCCGCGCGCGCCAATTCCAAGGCCACTTCACGCCCCACTCGCCTAGACGCGCCCACCACCATGGCCAATGGTTTCATGAGCCACCCTTCATTCGCTTGCCTGATTCGCTCCAAGCGTCCACCCATTTTGTAGCGTGGCGCGCGCCAAATTGTATGTCTTTCACGCGCCGACGCAATGCGGATTTCACAAACAGAAGCGCCACGCCAGCCAGCACGCCACTACCGACAAGCAACACTGCCACTCGAATGGCGGCGGAGATTTGAAATTGTCCTGAGGTGTCTTCAAGCATGATTTCAATAGGATACGAGGCGTGGCTCAATTGGCGAATCTGTAGAATGAAAAAGTGTTCGATCGCAATAGACTGACCAACCGCTTTCTCCACTATGTCCAAATTGCTTGGAATACACGGCGCATAATTTCAATCTTCGCTTTGGCCTTGGTGGTTTCGATGTGGTGCTTGCTGCGTTTCACATCGTCATTGAACTGGGTCATTCAGACCGTCATCAGCATGGAAAGCGGCGCTGAATGCGCAGTGACCAACGCGCACTGGAACGGTTGGGGAAATATGACGGTGGAATCCGTTGTTGTACTTGCGCCCACATGGCCGGGCGTGACAAAGGAACTTATTCGCGTGCAGGGAATTCGCGTGCAGTTCCACCCTGCGCATTTGCTGCATGGCAAAGTCGTGTTGCAAGACATCCATGTCGATTCAGCGGCGGTCAATATCGCCGAACGCGCCAACGCGCATGGCCTATTCAATATCATGGCGCTTCAATCGCGCGCTGGTTCAGGCAGTTCGCCTGTTGAAGTCCGGCAAGCAAGCTTGGACCAACTTCACATTTCCATGTTCACGGTGGACGCAAAAGACACGATCAAACGAGAGGGACAACATTCTTTCAAAGGATCTCTAAACCCTATTGCAAACGCGCCGACCGATTTCAAATTTGCGCTGCATGAAATTTCAAATACAAATCCAAATGTGAACGCGCCCGTAAATGCTCTATCGCTTGATGGAACGCTGAATCAAAATACGTTCGCGTACAGCATGACCATCACCGGTCTTTCATTCGTGCAATCACTGCTGCCAATGCTGCCGTACTCGGTGCAAACCGCTTGGAAAAAAATAGATTTGACCGGCTCCATTGATTTGATCAAAGTCAGTGGTCGGCCAGACCGCCCCATTGATGAGGCCACGCTGACCTTGCGCAACGTGCAGGCCACGATCCAAATTCCTGGATATGAAACTGAATGGGTGCGCTATGAACCCAAAAAACTTCCACCGCTTCCAGACAATATTAAGACCGCAAGCGATGTGAAGGACCCGCCTCGACTTCAGACTGGCCTGCCACGAATGCAAGTGGATAGCGGCACGGTTCGATTTCAAAAAAATAAGTTGAAGTTTGAGAACTTCATCGGCAAACTTGATAGCACCAAACCACGCAGCATTGCCGTTCCAATTCAGCTTGACTTGGAAATTGGTTTACCCTCGGATGAGCAACCCACTTCCATTGATGACGCGCAAGAGTGGTTCAAAGACGTCTATGCAAGAAGCGGAGTTGAAGCCACTGTGAAAATTATGAACTTTGCGTTGACTCCGGCCAATGAAAAAGATTTTGACGGCGTGGAATTGCCCAAGCCCGCGGTGCAAGTGCTGGGCAACTTACTGGCGACCTCGTGGGACGTTGACCTTGATGTCACCATTTCGCGCGCCGTCGCCAAGCAGGATGCGGCCGGGACTACAATCCCGCAGGCCCTGACCAACAAGGGAACGCTGAACATCCGCGGCGCGTGCGGCGGCTACTTTCTCTTTCCTTATTTGCTGCGCGATGTCAATGCAAAGATTGAGTTGAACAACGACACGGTTTCAATTACGTCGCTGCAAGGCAAAGGCAGTGGCGGCGCGCTTGTGAACATCACGGGAAGCGTGACCGAGCCAGGCGACGACGCCGGAGTTGATCTGCGCATTACCGCCGCTGATTTGCCCGTTGACGAGGCCTTGAAAAAGTCATTCTTGTTTGGCCCCAAGAAAGTATTCGAGCTCTTATATGACCACGCCGCGCAAAAACATCTTATTGCCGCGGGACTGTTGAAGCCCAATGAGTTTCAATTTACGGGCCGCTGCAATGTGGATTTACGCGTGGAGCGCGCGGTGAAAGGTGGAACCAATGTCAAGACCACAGGCGAGATCGCCTTGCGCGACGCGAATGTGATTTGCTCGCGCTTTCCTTATCCAGTGCATGTGGACTCCGGGAAAATTATTCTGGAGGACACGGCCATCCGCCTTCCCGCGGAGAAATGGAAACTCACCACGCAATCCAATGCCAATGTCACCATTGGGGGCATCGTCAACATTCCACGCGATGGCGAGGACAGAAAAGTTTTTCCAGATTTAACAATCACATTTGACAATGACAGCGTGAATCCACTTTTGCTGGCGGCGATTCCATTTGAGACTTCTAAAAATTCCGCGCCACCCGAGGGTTGGCCAGGAACCAATTTGTCTTCCGCCGCGCGCATGTTGCGGCAAATCAATCTTCAAGGAACATTGAATGGTGAAGGAAAGATTGGCGCGAATGCCGATGAAAGCACCACTTGGGATTTCAATCTTGCGCTGGCCAATGGGTCCATTACTCCACTTCAAAATCTGGCACCCGCGCCCGCCGACGCCGATCAAATTCTGCCCAACGGATTTGACCTGAAGAATGTCGCGGCCAAAGTGAATATCACGGATGTCGCCACATCGCTGCTTTCACTTCAGGGATTCATTGGCGACGGTGAAGTCACGGCAAGTGGTTTCGCCACGCTTGATTCA
>CAIWNO010000044.1 GCA_903914045.1 uncultured bacterium
CGCGTGCCCAACCATCAAATGCAGCGTTGAGTTTGGCAAGCATGGTCTCTGGCTCAAAGTCGCCGCTGACCGCGATAATGACATTGCCAGGATTGAAAATTCGCGTTTGAAACGCGCGCATTTTTTCCGGCGTGATCGCCTTCAAACTTGCCTCGGTGGCATCGAGCGACTCAAAGTGATCGCTGCCGTACATCAAGCGATTCCACTCGCGGCCCATGATGGAACCCGCGTCGTCGTTGCGTTGTTTCATGCCTTCAAGCGCTTGACCGCGATTGGTTTCCAAACGCGCCGCGTCAAAGCCAGGATTGCGCAACATGTCCACGAACAGCTTCAAACTTTCGTCAAAGTTGCTCGACAAGCAATTCATGCTTGCGGAACTTGTCGCGTCGCCGGAACTCGCGGACATTTGCGTGGCAAGAAAATCAATCGCCTCGTCAAATTCCGCGGGTTTCATGGTGGTTGTTCCACCTTCGCGAATCATGCGTCCAGTCATTCCAGCCAGCCCAACCATGTCTTTGGGTTCAAGGTAACTGCCTCCCTTGAATGTCATGCTTAGGGCGATCAGCGGAAATTCTTTGGTAGGAGCCATGTACACCGCGGTTCCGTCTTTCAGCGTGTAACGAAACTTGGCGGCCTCTGGCGGCTCGAATGTCAGCGGCCCATATTTAATTTCCTCGGGTCGCTTCGGCACGCTTGTGCCCGCGGTTTGTTGCGCCGCGAAAAGTGGAACCACGATAGAAGCTAGTACGAGTGTTGCGATTGTTGTTTTCATTGTGTTTCTTCCGTTCATAAAATTGAAAGTTTTCAGTTTGAAATAATTCATTGACCACCACTCTTTGGCGCGGTTGCGGCGGGAGCGGCATTAGCGGGAGCATTCTTGACAGGACCCTTCGTCTTGGCAGCGGGTTTCTCTGTCGCAGGCGCTGCACCAGCGGGAGCGGCCGCAGGAGCCGCGCCACCACTCGCTTCAAGTTCCGCAATCCGTCCTTGCATCTTCTTCTTCATGTAATCAAACATGGGTTTCATTTGCGGTGGAACTTGCGCGCCTTGCGCTTCCATCGCATCAAGACCTTGACGCAGTTCCGCGGGATCCGTGGACTGCATCAATTGCGCCGCCATTTGCTTTGCGCGCGCACGCATTGGCGCTGGCAATGCCGCCAAATCAGGATCGTCGCCCGCGGCGGCCGCGCCAGCCTTGCGCTTGTATGTCGCCACACTGCGATTGCTCACATCAAAGTAGGTCTTGGCCACGCGCTGAATATCGGCGGCGGTCACAGCCTGCAATTTGGTTGGCATTGCGTTGAGTTCCTTCCAACCCAATGAATTTTCCGCGAAGGCCAATTGCACCAATAGCGAAAAATTACTTTGCAAACGACGATAGCTGTCCGCCGCGACTCCATTTTTCACTTTTTGCAATTCACGCTCTGGAACCAACTCATCCTGCAACTTTTTCAGCTCGCCATACCACGCTTGCTCAAGTTGCTCTGGTGTGGAGTCGCCTTTGGTTTCCGCTCCAAAAGAAAATGCGCCAGCGTATTTACGGCCGTCGTAATTGGCGCGCGCGCTCGAAGCAATGCTGCTGCCCTCGATCATGGTCTTGTACAAACGACCAGTGCGACCGTTGAGAATTTCACTCATCATGTCAAGCGCGTAGCCATCCTTGTGGCCAAGCGCCACGGTGTGATAGCGCACATCCACTTCGGGTTGGAAATCTCCCTCGGCGTTCATGCGTTGCTCCGCCATTTGCTTGGTCTCTAGCGTGACCACTTGCGGCGGCTTCACTTTGCCTGTCTCAAGGCGGCCAAAATATTGCTCAATCTTCGCCTTCACATCGGCGGGTTTGAAATCACCAACAATAATGCCCACTAAATTGTTGGGACGGTAATAGGTGTTCCAATATTCCATGGCGCCGTCCATGGTGTAACTGTTCAAGTCACTGGTCCAACCAATTACTGGCCAGGAGTAGCCGCTTGAAATCCAGAACATGGCTTCAAACTGCTCTTGAAAGCGGCCAGTTGGCGTGCTTTCGGTGCGCAGTCTGCGCTCCTCATGC
>CAIWNO010000045.1 GCA_903914045.1 uncultured bacterium
ACATCGCTGTTGTTGTTGGCCTGCCCATGTAAAACAGATCCGAACAATGCCAGGCGCTGCACGCCCAGCGATCGAATCTGTGGTTCACAGGCAATCAATCCGGCGATCGCTTGTTCACGGGTGAGTGGAGTGGTGCGCACACACATAATCTACCTATTCCCCACGCCGCGTTCTATAGCTGCCGCATCGCTTTGAATCACGCCACGCTCACCGTAATTTGCACGCCCAATGCGCGCGCCACTTTCATAATGGTTTCAAAGAGCGGATTGGACTTTGGCAACAGCGCCTTGGACAAATTTTCACGGCTCATCCCAGCCGCTTTGGCCACGCGTGACATTCCGCGCGCGCGGGCAACCTGAAAGAACGCCATTAAAATTTCACCAGTGGTGCCGTCAGCAAAGGCGTCATTCAGATACGCAGCAATAGCTTTGTTCGACTTTAAATGTTTTGCGCTGTCAAAGGTCGTCAGCAGAACTGGCACGCGCGCTTCAACAAGGGCGTCCAAGTATTGGGCAACACGCTTTTCGTTGGTGAGATAACGCGTCACGTCAAATGGAATAATTTCAGCGTCACGCGCACGCTTTGTTTTGGCAAGTACGGTTTGTTTGCGAGCGGACTTTTTCATGGATGATCTTTCATTAGTGTGGCTACGCGCCCGGTTTTCTGAATGTCGAGCAGTTCGTTTGACATGGTTCACCACGCCAAAGCACGCGGCTTAAAAATAAAAAAAACCTGCCCATAATGCCCGTCATCCCCTGTGGGAGAGTGGTGCAGCAGGTATATTTGTTTTTACAGCATAAGGCTGTTTCAACATAAGTCAATATGTAAGTTGAAATATGTCGCATGCTTGTCGCGTTTCCCGCCGCATCAACACGCGCCACCAATGCGCGGCATATCTAGGCAATCGTGACTGCCCCAGCAATCATGATACTTGCGAATCTCTACGATGGGCATGTGCAACCACTCATTCAAATCCGTGGCGCCCGCGTGCTTGTAGCCAACATGCTCACCGCCCGCATTCTTCACGCCTGTCTTTACACAAGCATGTTGTGCGTGTGTCTAACTTCTGCTTGCCACTCACCGCCACCCAAAGAAAACAGCGCACTCATTCGCATTGAAATTCTTGGATTTCCAGACTGCCCCAACACGCCCGAGTTTGGTCAACGCGTGCAGACCGCGGCCAATGAAGTGGGCGGCTTTGTTCTGATTGCGGTGGATCAACAAACACTGCCCGCAAATGATGTGCGCCGTGGCTTTCCCGCGCCCACCGCGCTGGTGCATGGACGCGACCTATTTGGTTTACCAGTTCCAACTTTGCCAACCCTGAGTTGTCGAACGTATGCGGGCGGTTTACCCAGCGTGAATGAGATTGCCGCCAAGTTGCGCGCGGTGCGTACACCCTAGTCTTGTCTAACATGTAACCACTTCCGCCCGCCGCTTACATTATTTCAACCCCCGCGCCAGCAAAACCCATTTCCGGACTTCACCCATGCAAAATCTGACGCCGAATAAAAAACTGCAGTCACTCCTGGGACTAAGCCACACTCTTACAAGCGCGGTGCTTGCGGGGCTGGACGGCCTGGCCATTGAGATTCAGGCCCGCGCCATGGAAGTCAAATCCAAGCCCGCCTCTTGGTCAAGCATGACCAA
>CAIWNO010000046.1 GCA_903914045.1 uncultured bacterium
ACCACGGATTCAAAGGATTTATTCAGCGGCCGCTACTGCACCGACATTGCAAAAATGGCCAACGCGCCCATATTCCATGTGAATGGCCAAGACCCCGAAGCCTGCGCATGGGCCGCGCGTCTTGCCATTGAATGGCGCCAATCTTTTGGCACCGACATTGTGGTTGACATGTGGTGCTACAGAAAGAATGGCCACAATGAAACCGACGAGCCGTCATTCACGCAGCCGCTTATGTACAAGTTGGTGCGCAAGCAAGTCACGGCCATGACTCACTACGCAAACCGTCTGCAACAAGAAGGCGTGGTCACCGCCGATGAGGTCGAACACCTCAAGAGCGATTTGTTCGCGCGCATGGATGAGGCGCAAACGCGCACCAAAAAAACGCCGGTGGTTCCTGGCAAGAAACCGTTCGACCATATTTGGGCTGGGTTGACAGAGGCATACTCCGACACGCCAATTGAAACAGGTGTGAAAGAAAGCCGCCTGAAAGAAATTGCGGCCGCGCTTGCAAGCGTGCCCCAAGGTTTTGTCACACACAAAAATGTCGCGCGGCTTTTAGAAATCCGCGGCAAGCTTGGCGGCGATGTTGGCGTGGATTGGGGCCTTGCGGAATTGCTGGCCTACGGCTCCCTTCTACTTGAGGGCCATCCCATTCGACTCACTGGTCAAGATGTGGAGCGCGGAACATTCAGCCACCGTCACGCGGTTGTGGTTGACCAAGACACTGGCGCGCCGCACATCGCATTGAATGAAATCGGCGCAAATCAAGCTAAATTCTGCGTGCACAATTCCCCACTGACTGAGCAGGCCGTTGTTGGATACGAGTACGGCTACTCGCTCACTGATCCGCGCATGTTGATTTTGTGGGAGGCGCAATTTGGCGACTTCTGCAACGGCGCGCAAATCATCATTGATCAATTCATCGCCAGCGCGGAAACAAAGTGGCAGCGATCAAGCGGCTTGGTGCTGCTGTTGCCTCACGGATACGAAGGCCAGGGGCCAGAGCACAGTTCATCGCGCGTGGAGCGCTTCCTGCAATTGTGCGCCGTCAATAATATGGTGGTGTGCCAGCCATCCACCACGGCACAAATGTTCCACCTGTTGCGCCGGCAAATGAAAGTGAAGTTTCGCAAACCGCTCATTGTGCTCACGCCCAAAAGCATGTTGCGCCTGCCCGCGGCGTCAAGCGCGCCCGTTGAATTCACCAAGGGCGCGTGGCAACGAACAATGTCCGACACCGCGCCAGAAGCGGCGGCGAACGCGCAGAAATTATTGTTCTGCAGCGGCAAGATTTACCACGAACTTGTGGCGCAACGCGCCAAGAGCAAGTCCGCCAATATCGCCATTGTGCGCGTTGAACAATTGCATCCGTTTCCCGCCGACGAAATTCAAAAGCATTTGCAGCAGCACTCCAAGGCCGATGTGTTTTGGGTGCAAGACGAGCCGCGCAACATGGGCGCATGGCGATTTGTGCAGGGCCGCATGATCGATCTCTTCGCGGATCGACCCGTGAAATATATTGGCCGCCCCGACGGCGCCAGCCCCGCGGTTGGAAGTTTGAAAATGCACGGCCATCAACAAGAAGCCATTCTTGCCGAAGCGGTTGGCGCAATTCCACTTGCCGATGGCGCCGCCAAAAACGACAAGAGCGACAAAGAATCAACCGACAAATTCCCCGCCGGCACAAAGCACTGACCATTTCACACACCCAAGCATGGAGCCACTTGAATGATTGACATTGTGATACCAAGTCCTGGTGAAAGCATTTCCGAAGTTCGTCTTGGCGCGTGGAAGCGCGGCGATGGCGAGTGGGTGGAAAAAGATGATGTCATCACTGAGATTGAAAGCGACAAGGCCACGCTGGACATTTTGGCCACGGCTTCCGGCGTGCTCAAAGTTGCCGCGCAAACTGGCGATGATCTAAAAGTTGGCGCCGTTGTGGCGCGCATTGACGAGAAGGCCGCGCGTCCCGCTGGCGCAAGCGCCAAGAACACAAGCAACGCCGCATCACCTGCGGCGATCCAAGTCACCAAAGAAAATGCGCCCGCGCATAAAGAAATTTCCAACGCCGCCGTTGTTGAACCAAAGGTCACCAGCGTGGCGCGCAAAATGGCCGTGGACAAAGGCGTTGATCTTGGAAAAGTAGAAGGCTCTGGTCCAGGCGGACGCATCACCAAAACAGATGTTGAACATGCCCAAACAGCGAACACGCAAAGCGCCGCGCCAACCGCGCCGCAACTTGGTGTTGGCGCCGCAAAAATTTCTTCCGCGCCAATGGCAACCAGCGAGCGTGGAGTGCGCCGCGAGCGCATGACCAAATTGCGCCAGCGCATTGCTGAACGACTTGTGTCTGCAAAAAATACCGCCGCCATGTTGACCACCTTCAACGAAGCCGACATGTCGCAAGTCATGCGCCTGCGCGCCGAGCACAAGGAAGCATTTGAAAAGCGCCACGGCACAAGCTTGGGCTTCATGGGTTTCTTCGTGAAGGCCGTGGTGGGAGCGCTGGAAAAATATCCACGCCTCAACGCGTTCATCATTGGCGACGAGGTCGAATACCACGACTACATCGATGTCTCCGTGGCCGTTGGCACCGATAAGGGACTCATGGTTCCAGTTCTGCGCAACGCCAATCGTCTTTCAATTGCCGAAGTGGAGCGCACCATTCGCGAACTTGCCTTGAAGGCGCGCGACAACAAACTCACCGTTCATGACATGACTGGTGGAACATTCACCATCACCAACGGCGGCGTCTACGGCAGTCTCATGAGCACGCCCATTCTGAATCCGCCGCAGTCTGGAATTCTTGGCATGCACGCCATTAAAAACCGCGCCGTAGAGGACCCAAAAAATCCCGGCCACGTCGCCATTCGCCCCATGATGTATTTGGCCCTGAGCTACGACCACCGCATTGTCGACGGCTCCGAAGCCGTTGGATTTCTAGTGGACATTAAGAACGCCATTGAAAACCCAGAGCGCTTGTTGCTTGACGTGTAAGTCACAACGCACGCGGCCAATCCGCGGCGCCGTTGGTCAATTTCAAAGTTCACAATTCAAATTGCAAATGCCAATCGAAGACTCAATGTCGATCTGGTTCGCCGCGCTCACGCACCGCAAGTTTGCCCTGTTTCTCATCCTGATCCGGCTCAATACCCATGTAATTTAAAACCTCATCAACCATGTCGCGGCACACTGGTCCAGCGATAGAACCGCCGTAATGTCCCTTGGATTTATCTGGATCATCAAGAACAACCAGGCACACAATCCGCGGATTATCAAAGGGCGCTCCCGCGATAAACGAACTGACATAGCGATCCTCAAAGTAGCCCTTGCCTTGTCCCTTTGGTTTTGGCAACTGCGCGGTACCGGACTTTCCAAACATTCTATAAAATTCGCTTTGCGCTTTGCGACCAGTTCCTTCAATCATCACACCTTCCATTGCGTCACGCGCCGTCAACGCAATCGCTTCTGGCATGACACGCTTACATGGAATTGAATATTGATTGTCCCCGCCTTCAGTTCCAAGCGACAAACGCGCGGGCACCATGGTTCCGTCCCTACAAAATGCGGAGAATGCTTGCACCATTTGAATTGGCGTGACACCAATTTCGTGGCCCATGCACACGCTTGTTTGCGTATACACCGACCATTTTTTCGGCGTAGTCACCAAGCCTTCGCTCTCGCCAGGAATTCCAACGCCGCTCTTTTTTCCAAATCCAAATCGTTGCACCATGTCTTGCATTTGGCTGGACTTCATTCTTTCGGCCGCAGCAGCCATTCCACCGTTGAGCGACTTCACAAGCACTTTTTTCCATGTCACGGGTCCTGGATATTTCACATCGCGAATCACGCGGCCAAACTTGGTGACATATGGCCCGTTTGGCAAATGCACAATAGTTTCAGGCTTGAATACGCCAAGTTCCGTGGCGGTGGCCCACACAAATGGCTTGAATGTTGAGCCTGGCTCATACGGGTCAGTGACATTCCTGTTTCGACCAAGCGAAGGATGGATCGCGCGCGATGGATCGGTTGTCACTTCCTTCCAACCCTTGCGCGGATGCAGCACATCCGCCATGGCAAGAATGTCGCCGGTCTGCACATCCATAATTACCGCGCGTCCGCCACCAGCATTCCACTTTTTCACACCCTCCTGCAAAAGGCGCTCCGCAATTTCTTGCGCGACCAAATCAATGGATAAGCGAACATCCACGCCATCGCGAGGCGCTTGATAATCATTTCCTTCGATCCACAACGGCTGCCTTTTGACATCGCGCAAAAACACAAGTTGTCCGTCCTTGCCGCGCACTTGCGCGTTGTGCTGTAATTCAGCGCCAGCTTGACCGCTCTGCTCCAAGCCAACCCTTCCAATCACCATGCCAGCCAAATCACCAGCGGGATATTCACGGATTGGTCTTGATTCAATGCCTATTCCAGCGATATTCAACGCGCGTATTTGATCCACTTGCTCCGACGTCAACATGTCGGCCAGTTGCACGTAGCGATCGTCCGCGCGATTTTGTAATTTGAATTCTATTGATTTGGGCGATTGACCAAGCGAGCCACCAATCGCATTTGCCACATCTTTGAACGGATCACCCACGACTTGCGAATCTGGCTCCAGCAATTTTCCTTTACGAATGCGGTCCCAACCGCGCTCCCAAATCATTGCCGGATCCGCAAACAGTCTCCGTCCCATCAAACTTGCCGCAAGCACGCGGCCGCGGCGATCAACAATTTGTCCGCGCGATGCCAGTTCTGGAGCGGTGCTTCTATGAACGCCAGCTGCGTTTGTCAGTTGTGGATCGTTGGTTGTTTTCAACCACACAACGCGCGCCGAAATCGACAGTAAAAGAGCAGCCGCGCCAAGAATAAGAACACGACTCCAAGCGCGAATTCGGCTTGATTGATCTTCTGCAATCTTGGAAAAAAAACAATGATTCATCCGCCAAACTCCACTGCTATGGCATCGGCATCTTTCACGCCGGGATCCGCGGCCAAACGTGGTTGCGTTGGTGGCGTCGGAGCATCAAGCCTGTGTGGAATTGGCCTCCATTGCAACTTCATCGAGTCCAACGCAAGTCGTATGGAATCTGGTCTTACGTGAGAGGCAACTTGCGCTCGGCATCTCCATAATTCGCGTTGCTGTTCAAGCAATCTCCAATGTGTTCTGGAAATCTTGGCGGCCACCTCATAGCGTTTTTGCCGCGTCTCTAAAAGCGCGGTCGCCATAATTCCAAGGCCTAACACAATTGCTATTGCTTTTCCAAACATGGTTTGGCTTTGAAATTAGTTGGTCTTTGGAAGCTGAATACTCATGCCAGGTGAAAGCGCCGCTGGATCCGAAAGATCAGATCCATTGGCCGCAACAATATCTTTCCACCTACTGGTTTTGCCCAATTTTTTCTTGGCGATGGAGCCAAGCGTGTCGCCTTTTTGAACCACATACACGCTGTCCGATGTTGGCGATGCGCTGACTTTGGTTGTGGATTTCGCATTGACCTTCTTCAAGCCCGACACATTTTTCACGGCATCGATCTCAATAACAGAGGTCTTTGCCGCAACAACCGAAGGCGACAACTCCACGGTGGAAATATCCGCCGCTGCAAGCAGCGGAACTTCTTGATTTGTTTTTGAAACACCAACCCCACGCAACAACGCGCTCTCTTGTTCTTGTGGTGTCGCGCTCACTCTTGCGCCCTTTATTGTTGTTGCAACAACTGCGCCCTGACGAAGTTGCTCCACCGGTGGAAGTCGCAGTGTCACGCCCTTGCGCAATTTGGCTGCATTTGGCAATTCTTTTTTGTTGTATTGAGCCAATTCCTTCCACAGTGATCCGTCTCCATAGGTTTTGGCGCAAATGGAATACAGCGTTTCGCCATCCGCAATCGGGTGTAATTGAACGCCTGGTTCGCTCTCTTGTACTTTCACTTTTTTGGATGGCTCAACACCCTTCAGAGCCACTTCCGACGTGCCATCAAGCGCGTTTGAAACTGTGCGTGCCTTGGAATTTTCAACAACCACTTCTGACCCCGCAAGATTCTGGTTGGAAATGCGGCGCACATCCTTATTCGACTCCATTCCAATCATGACTTCGGTTGGTTGCGCGCCGCCAGTTGCTGGCACAGCAGCCAGTGAAATCGGACGACTCACTCTTTCCCGTGTTCGATCGGGGTTATTCAAAACCGCGGCGGCCTGCCGCTGAGCTGTACTGAAGTGATCGCTCACCAAAATTCCCACGAACAGAAGCAAACCGAAACCAACAACCATGGCTAATTTATTTTCTCGTGTCATTGTCGCATCCTTGCGTTGTGGCAATCTTGATTTTCAATCTCACGAATGCCCGTTGTCCATTCACAAACTTCCATCAACACCAATCACTCCATCACACCTGCTCTTCACGCCGCACCAAGCGAACTTATATACCAACAATCCGAACCGTGCGAAGCTTGGCGGAGCGTGATCTTGGATTCGCGCCACATTCCGCTTCGCTTGCAACCAAAGGCTTTCGACCAATGCGGGTCACCCATCCTTGGCGTTCCCAATCAGTGAAAGCCCTCTTGATTAATCGGTCTTCGAGGCTATGGAACGCCAAAATTGCCATGCGAGCATTTCGAGCCAACCATGTGTGGGGTGTGCCCAAAGCCGACCCGCGCACGATGGAGTCACTTTGAGATGCCCCAGCACCAAATATGGAGTGGTCTTGACCCTTGAAATCAGCCGCGCGCGCCAGAGAAAATCCTGCAATTTCCTGCTGAAATACAGCTAAAAGTGTATCCAGCGACTCAAGTTCTTTGTTCACCGCAATGCGCAGAGCCATAAAGGTCCGAGTTGCCGGATGCATGCGACTTTGCCGGGCCTTGCCCCCATACGCCGACACCACGGCCTTGGCCAAATCGGTGGTGGTCTTCAATAATCCCAAATCGCGGATGTAGATAATTCGCCGAGCAATCCGCCTTGAAAATGGGTCTTCCCCTAGCTGAAATATTAAATCTGCAAGTTCGGCCTCCGTCACCCGAGAAAGCAAAGCGTGGGCGCTTTCACCTGTGCTTTGATCAAGCCGCATATCAAGCGGCCCATCGGCGGCAAACGAAAATCCCCGCGCGCCGTCGCTCATTTGATTGCTGGCAAATCCTAAATCAGCCAGAAATGCATCAGCACAAAGGGAGTGCTGGCGCAATACGTCCGCCACATTTGAAAAATTGGAATGTGCAACTACGACCCGCGGCGCGTCCGCAAGAGCGCGGACTCTTTCGCTGGCAAATGCAAGATTAATTTCATCCACATCAAGTAGCAGCAACGTTCCTTGGCGGCCAATCGCCCGAGCAATGGCTTGTGCATGACCACCTCTACCCGCGGTGGCGTCAACAACGGTGTTGCCAGATTCAAGATCAAGCCCTTGAATAATTTCACGCAACATCACCGGCTCGTGATCGATCGGATCATGCGGTGCGTCGCCCACACTCACGCTTTGGTTTGCTCTTGAGTGGGGCTCACGCTTGATGCCGTGAGTCTTTCATGCGATTTCTTGAACCACTCAAGGCGACGCGCGCGTTTCACCGCGAAACTCACCACTAATAAATACCCCGCCAACACAATGCCCTCCACCACAATGCCTTTCACGCTTGTCAACAACAACATGATGGACATACCTACGCCCAAAATGGTGAATCCGCCAGCAATGGTGTACAGGGTAAGAACAGCCTTGCGAACATTGCCGCCAAAATAACGCTTTAACCTGTGGTGAATATGGTTGCTGTCGGCATCCGACATGGAGCGACCCGCCACCTTGCGGCGAATAATGGCGAGTGTGGTATCCAGAATAGGCAGACCAAAACAAATTAAACCCGCCACCGAGTATTTGGTGGTTCCATATTCACCAAATGTCATAATAATTACGACGCTTAAAAATCCAATTAAGAGGCTGCCACAATCGCCAAGAAAAATAACCGCGGGATTAAAGTTGTAAGGAAGAAATCCAAGTGTTGCGCCCAGCAATATCAAACTTAAAATAATTCGCGTTCCCGCCAGGCTTGTCTCCGGATTTTCAACAGGAAGCGCGTACGCCATGGTTAAACTAATTGCCAAAAATCCCGCCGCCATGATTGCGGTCGTTCCAGTCAGAAGTCCATCAAGGCCGTCTATTAAGTTGGCGGCATTGCATCCACCTATAACAAATATGGCGGTAATAGCGGTGCCAATCCAGTAATACAGTTCAGAATTGTGAACGGCAAACGATCCAATGGAAAACAAAATATCTTTTGGCTCGCCGCAAATCGCTGAAAGAACTCCTGCGGCTAATTGCGGACCAACATCTTCTATAGCCAGAGCGGCAGCTGCTATAAGTTGTCCGGCAATTTTCAAGCGCGGATCCCACTTCCAAATGTCATCTGCAAGACCAGTAAAAACAATAGCCAACATGCCCACCACAATGCTGACCGGAACACCCTGCAATGTGGCGGCTTGTCCGCTTGTGAATAGACCACTTGCGGCAATTCCAGCCAAAACACCTGCAAATATGGCCAAACCACCCAGATACGCAATTGGATATGCGTGTTGTTTACGCGCCTGATCGGGATGATCAATAATGTCGGCTGACACCGCCACGCGGCGCACGATTGGAGTGGCGATCAATGTGGCCACCAACGCGGCGACAAACACCGGCATGTAGCCCGAAAGCAATTCCGCCGGATTTAAAACAGTCCAGGTTGAAACATCACTTCCCTGACTGGCAATGGACCCGCTTTCATTTAGAAAATTGGTATGCATCATGCGGCACGCTCTGGGGAAAGTGAACCTTGCAACGACGCGACGATATCGATGATTGTTGTATCCAAAGAAATGGTTGAGGCAAATCCAATCGCTTGGCGAATGCGTTGCAGATTTGGTTGGCGCAATTTCAGATCTTCAAATCCTTTTCCAAAAACTTGTTCATAGGACACATGCTCAATGCGCGACTGAGAACCCGTAACGCGAATAACACGCTCCGCCAATGCTTGCATTGAAATCATTTCGTCTGACCCAATGTTGAATATCCATCCTAGACAATCCGTTGTTCGCAACAACCGAATCAGCGCTGGAGTCACATCGCGGACATCACAGAAACAGCGCTGTTGAGAGCCATCGCCATGCACTTCAAGGGGCCGCCCCCGTAGTGCCGATTGAATAAAGCGAGGTAGCACCATTCCCCATTGACCGTTTTGCCTGGGCCCAACCGTGTTAAAAAACCGCACAATGACCGATTGCAGTTTGGACTCGGAAACCGCTGCAAGCGTCAGAAATTCGTCAAGCGCTTTGGAATATCCGTAACTCCAACGTGAGGAGGTTGTAGGTCCAAATACAACATCGTCTTCTTCGGAAAATGGAACGCGAATGCCTTTGCCATACACCTCACTGCTTGAAGCAACCAACAACTTGGCGTCATCGCGCAGCGCCCACCGAATTGCGGCGTCAGTTTCAAAAATATTATTTTCGATGGATTTGCGGGCGTTTTCTACAATTAAACGAACACCCACCGCCGCCGCCATGTGATAGATCTCATTCAATCGAGGAATGTTGGCCCGCGTCAACGCGCCTGAAACAGTAGATTGAATAAATTGAAGACGTTCTCCAGCTCGACTCTTTGCTCGGGAAAGATTCGCTTCATCGCCAGTTGAAAGATCATCAACCACGGTCACGTGGGCGCCGTCCATAAGCAATTGCTCAACAAGATGGCTTCCAATAAACCCCGCGCCACCCGTAACAAGAATGTGCTGCGTGGTGGTGGTCATATATCACCCTAGGTTGTGGAAGGGCTTGTCCCATCTGTAGATAATTTTTGATCTTTCATAACGGCGGACTTTGGCAACTGGAAAGCCGAAGTTTGCGTGGCATATTCCGCGATCGCTTCGGCGTTCTTTTTAAAGTATCCGCCCGCTGTGTTCTTGGGCCTATTCAATATTGTTCCCAAGAAATTACTTTTACTATCCATCAATTGATATGCCAACTTGGTCACAAGTCCTTTTTGATCTTGCCAAGCGCGGACAACCATTATGGATGCGTCAGCCTTATTGGCCATTGCCAATCCCTCACCCGCAACCACGCTTGGTGGCGCATCAAGATAGACACGGTCGTAATTTTGGTGGCACCAATCTAGAAAGGCGTCCATTTTTTCAGTGTTCAGTAATTGAAATGTTCTGTTGGACGGAGCGCCCGCGCCAATAAAGTGCAAGCCATTACCTTGATCAATCAAAATATCAGCGGGATTTGCGCCATTTAAGATATCGCCAAGGCCTGGCAGTGTTGGATCAAGCCCAAGCCCTCTTGCCAATCCGGGTCGACGCAGATTGGCGCCAACAATCAAAGTCCTGCGACCTAATGAGGCGTCGCATGCTCCAAGATTGAGCACCATGGTGGTCGTGCCCGAATCTGGCATGGGACTCATCACCAAGATAATTTTTGCGTTGGTTGGAGCCAGCCCTTTCGAGATCAACGCATTGGTTTGCCGGAAATTTTCCGCGGTCATGGATTGCGGACTTTCCAAGACAATCAATTCAGCGCGCTTTGGCTTGGTTGGATCGTCCATAATATCTGGAATGACGCCCAGAATTTTTCCAGGTAAAGAAAGTAGGTCGCTTGGGTACTTCACGCGTTGATCTAGAATTTCACGAATGAACAAAATTAAAATATAAATACCGCATACAAGAACAGCCGTTCCAGGAACCATGAACTTTAATTGCGGAAATGTAATTTCGCGGGGTTTCATCGCTTTCTGAACGACTTCAACACGATGCGATTCGTCGCGCAATCGCGCCAAATTCACATCATTGATTGTTTGGGCCACAAGCTTTCGTTGATCTTCCGCTTGGCTCAACTGCTCCCGCAGTGTGCCCAACTCGGCCATGTTCATTGTGAAATCTTCACTTAAAGCGGAGTTACGTGTGAATTCAGTCTGTTGTTTTTTCAACAAATTATTCAGTGAATCAACTCTATTCGCCGCGCCACGCAAATCAGACAACTGATTTCGCTTAAGGACTTTTTCACGTGTGTCGTCACGTTGTTTTTGAATTGATTCCTGAGCCGCCTTCAACTGAAGCACTTCGGCGTGAATCACTTTTTTGCCGTCGATTTCTCTATTGCCATACTGATCCTTTGCCGCCGCATATCTACGGGTTGCATCTTCATAATCCCTATTTAAATTTTGCATCACGGGGTCGGAGTCAGCTTCGCGCAAATCCTCATCCGAAGCGCCCTCTTCTTTTTGTTGCTTTTTCTCGGCCTGTATTTGTCGAGACTCAGCCACAGACAAATCACTGGTAGTGAGCGCAATCCCTTCTCTTAACTTCTCAAGGGCGCGAGAATTTTCACTTGAAGATTCATTCAGGCTTGTCATGTTGTGCTCCTTGACAAATTTCTGAATTTCCTGCTTTTTGGCGATAATTTGGTCGTCTAATTTTTTCTGATTCGCCTCATACACGCGAAGAATTGTGGCAAATCTATTGTCCTCGGTGTCTCGAACCTTATTGACGTAGGTGTTTGCAACCGCGTTCAATACAACAGGAACATCTTCGGGAACGCGGGTCTTCCAACCCAAGGTGAATATTTGAGTACCTCGCTTATGCGCTCCACGCAAATCATTTTCAAGCTCGGTTGCAGCTTCATCAATATTAAAGATGTTCTTATCGTCGCGAAATGCAGAACTCTTGCTCCATTCGGTCTTCTGAAGATCAGAATTTTCCAACGCCGCTTTTAGATTGTCTCGGCTCATCATGCGAGCCACTTCTGTCTGCGCCAAACGAATAACAGCTTCTTCCGTACCTAAATCTTTGGCGTTCAGGGCTTTGGCATCCTCAAGTTGGTTGCGAATTTCCAAATACACAGTGCCACTCCACACTTGGTACGTGTATAAAAAAACAAAATGTAAAATAACACCCAAAATTGCCCCCAAAAAAAGCGTGGAAAAAATACCCAACATATGTTGACGAAGAAGTCGAATGGGATCTAGAGACACGACCGATGGCTTAGGGCGCGCCGCCGCTGCCGGCTTTGATATAGGCGCGGATGTTGATACGGATGTGGAAAGTGCTCTACTCATGGGTACATCTCCTTCTGATCAATTCAATTTGGATTCCAACAACTTCAACTCCGCTATTTGTTCCTCGGTTGGAGACTTCGACTTCGCCTTCTCCACATACTCTTTCGCATCAATGGGGCGCTTGAGTTCAATAAATGCCTGGGCTAAATGAATCATGGAACCAGGTTTTTGCGACATCACAATCGCCTTCTGGAAAGGCTCTAGCGCTTCCGCTGATTTTCCATCCATTAAAAGAGCGTATCCCAACGTGTCTTGAAAATCGTCAACGTTGGGGTTCAGTGCGACACACTTGCGAGCCAATTCAACGGCCCGTGCGGAATTTGTGCCAGATTTTGCAATCAAGTACGCCGCGTTATTCAATGCGCTGGGATTGTTTGGAATCAATTCAAGAGCCTGCTCAAAGTACCGAGTTGAATTCAGAAAATCATTTTCTTTATACAGCAAATTTCCAACTTGCAGCAAAGCGACTGCCTGTAATTGATTGGAGTCCGAATTACTTTTCGCCTTGGCAAGGGCGGCCGCACGTTCAAGCCATTCAATGGCTGTCTTGGTTCCCGATGGTCCCAAATCCGCATATAAAGCCGCAAGTCCTGTGCAATCCCAATAATTAAATGCGGTGTTGCCAAGAAGAGATTTTAAAAAGGCCTCTGACTCCTGGGGTTTTTTATCAAAGCATTGACCAAGACCCGAAAACCACATTCCCCAATCTTCTACGCGAAGCGCCCCCGATGCGATTCCTGTAGTGATGGTTTTATACGCCGTTCGCATTGCGGCAAGACCGGGTTCCCGTTGTCCAGTATTCACCAAACCGATAGCGAGCAAAATTTGCGCGTTTGATGAAGTGGAAACCAACCTGGGATTTGCACGAAGCAATTTCATGGCGGCTTCCCAATCTTTTTTCTCGCCACGCAGACGCTGATTCACACAAGCTACTAATTCATCAATTCCTGGCTGAATCACAAATGCCGCGTCAAAGGCGGCCGTGGCTTTCGGCATGTCATTTCTTTGAACATTCAGAGTGGCCGCCATGGTCTGCCACGCAGAATCCTGTGGATACATACGAGTACCTTCTTCAGTCAATTGAATCGCTCGTGGGATATTGTTTAAACGCAAGAGCAATTGAATCAACTCGCGACGCGCTTCAACATTTTGTGGCGACATAGACAGAAACTTTTCAACAAGAGTGACCGCCTCGTTGACTTTGTCTTGCTCTAATAGAACTCTTCCCTTATTTTGAATTCCTGGCCAATATCCCATTGAAATATCAATCGCATGATCAGCTGCTTCATCGGCGACCTGAATTAATTTAGGATCATGCATTCTCTGATACATCCTTCTTTCAAAATCGGAAAGTGAAATCCACCCTTGAGGTGAATTAGGAAGAAGTTCCGTGGCTCGCAAAAGTGAGGACCTTGCCTGCGCAAAATCTTGCTCAGCCTTTGCCGCATCACCACTCACAACAGCTTGTTCGCCACGCCCCTGTAAATTGGTGGCCCTCAGCAATTCAATTGTTGCAAGTGTTTCCTTGGCTTTATTTGATTCAGCGGCTTTCGCAAGGTATTTTTCAGCTGAATCGAAATCTCGCAACCTACTGCAGATTTCAGAGAGCCGCATCCATGTCCCCGAGTCAGAAATAACATCCGCCTTGGCTACTAATTCCAAATAATCACGGGCATTTTTCCACTGACTGCGGCTAAACCAATAATCAGAAATCCGAATATTGGCGAGCATGGTCTTGGGATCCTGTTGCTTGCAGGCTTCGTCAAATGCAAGGCGCGCCTCCTCTGGTTTAGTGGACTCATCCATATACACGCCAAGTCCAATCCACAACTCCATATTTTGTCCCGCGGGCAATTTTGCAATATCTTTACGAATGGCGTCCTCGCCGTCCTTCACGTTTTGATATTTTTTCAAGGCGCGAGCATTGATCAATGAAAGTGATACATCGCCAGGCGCCGCATCTTTAAGAAACCGAATGATTTCGAACCCGGTGTCAAGATTTGCCTTGGCCGCGGTTGCCAACTGTTGTTGAATTTTTGGCGTACCAGCATTTCTCATATCTTGCTCAGTGAACTTTTGCGCACCATTGTTGTCCAACATTAAGTTGGGATCGCTTGGATTTTCCAACAACATTTTGGCAAGTTCCAATGAATTTTGCGCAAGAGCTGGCCTTTCTTTATACAAGCGCTTCCGCAGCGCAAACGCGCCAGACCGATCGCCAATTTGCCCTTCTAAATCAAGCCACGACAACATAAGGCTGCTGTCATCTGGGTTTGAACGCGCCACCTGCTGCAAAATTTGAAGGGCCTTCAATCGATCACCGCTTCGCTGCAAAAGTTCCGCGTAGGTTCTGGCCGTAACCACGTCGTTTGGTCTGCGGTCATAACTTTCACGAATTAGTTCCAAGGCGGCGTCCACTTTTCCCGCACGTTCATAAAGCATTCCAAGTTGACGCAGCATCACCGGACTCTGCTCGCCATTTTTGCGAGCGTCCTGCAAAATTGAAATCGCTTCTTGCAACTTTTCTTGACTCACCAGAATGCGTGACTGAATAGTTTTCGCCAATCCAGGATCGCCAGCCTGTGCAATGGCCGCAATAAATTTATCAGAGTCCGCAAAATCTTTTCGTTCAACCGCGTCCGTTGCCGCCATTTCCAACACCAATAGATTTTTTGGATCCAAGGCCAGCGCCGCATCCAATGCGGGGCCAAGCAATTTTTGGCATCGTTGTAATTGATCCTTCATTATATCTGTGACTTGGTCGTCGCGGATTTGGGACATGGCCTGTCGCATTTTGTACAAGGCGCCAGACAGATTCTGGTACATCTGAACCGCTTGGTCTTTGGGATCGGGATACAGCAATTGAACCGAGGTGACAATACGATCGATTGGATCATCATTGCCCGTGACCGCCTTCATCTGAAGGAAGTAACTGTTTTTAGAATCAAGAGTCAGACCCTTTTCAATAAAAACTTTCGCAGCCGGAATATCGCCTTTCACAATATTGATTTGACACAGGGCCTCGTACAAACGAATTTCTTTGGGGTTTGCAGCCAATTCTTTTGCAAGCACCGCAATGGCGCCGTCATAATCACGCTTCATCATCAAGCGTTCGGCGTTTCCAATCATCACCGTTATGGCGTTTGCCGAGCGCTGCACCGCTACCGCTGTATCCGATTTTGTTCCATCACCAATAAGCGCTAAAGCGGCTTTCGCTTCTTTATCATCGGGATTTAATTCAAGCAATTTCTGCAGAGCTTTACGTGCATCGTTGTAGCGACCCATTCCACCACTTAAGCGCGCGCTGAGATTTAAGAGCGGTGGAAAATTTGGATATCGTTCAAGCCCCCGACTTACAAAATCAAGCGCCGTGCCTGGCTGATTGCGAAGAATATTTGCAAACCCCGCATAGAAATACATTTCCTGACTGGGATCAGGAATTTTTTTCAACAAGGCGTCAAATCGCGCCGAAGCATCATTGGCATTTCCATCGGCAAGAGAGGTGCGCGCCTCAATGTCTTCCACCATCAGAGAGAGTGACTGAGAAGCGAAAAATTTAACAACCTTGTCACGCGCCTGGTGTACAGCTTCAAGCTTGATTTTTTTTTCATCATCGGTGGTGGCTTTGCGCCAATCTTCAAACGCAAGGGTGTACAACAAATCAGCGGCGGCCTCGCGCGCGCCCTGTTGTGATACCGATTCAATAGAAGTTGGCAAGTTTTGCTGATCAAACACGGCTTTGGCAGTTTCAAGGCCAATTCCAGTGCTCATTCCACGCGCAATGTTTAAATAAATTCTTTGCGTGACTGCGTCGTTGGGGTAGGCGTTCAACCTATTTTCCAGAAGTTTCATTCCCTGATTGTTGTGCTTGAATGATCTGCCAAGAAAAATAGCGCCAGCCGCCGCCAAGGTTAATTTTCGATCATCTTTGAGACGCGCTTCTTGGGACAAAATGTCATTGAATGCCGCGTCTAAATCAGATTGCTTTACCTGGCTTTCATTGCGATTCTTCATCCCTTCAAGTCGCTGCACAAGCACAATTGGCGCCGCAATTCCTTGTGGATTCATGCGCTTGCATTCCACAATGGCGGCATCAAACTGCCGATACGTTTCGGTGGCCAGAGATTTTTGATTGCCGCGCTCTTGCATATCCGCCTTCTGCAGCAAGTACTCTAAATAAGCAATCCAAACACGATCGCTTGTTGGTAACAACGCGACCACGGTTGGAAAGTCCTTGTCAAGGCTGTCCCGTTCGTCCTGCGTCAATGTTGTGTATCGTTCATACAAGCCAAGAATTTTCCAAAATTTCACTTGAGCCTGTTGTGGGTCGTTGGGATCCAGTGCATTTTCCATTTGGACCGCGCTATTTGAAAAATCCCGCCAAGTCGCGTCGTTGTTGTACAGTTCGGCGCGTTCCCTGATGGTTTCCATGGCTTGGATCCAAACTTGTGCATCCTTGCTCGAGGCCCGCGTGAGTGACATTCGAAGATTGACAAGTTTGTTGTAATTTTCAGAGGCTTCAGACGCGGATTTGGGGATAATTTTCAGCAAGGCCCCCTGATATGCATTGAGATAGATCAGATTGGTTGGTTTTTTTGAAACCGATCGCCCAAAATAATTTGCGGCCTTTTCAAAATTGCCCGCCGCCATGAAGTCATTGCCCGTTTTAAAATTTCGTTCGGGTGCCAGCACAATTTGATACCAGTAAAACACGCCTGCTAAAAGCAAGGTGACCACTGCAACGGTTGTAAATAGTATGAGAAACTTGAAATTAAATTTTCGTTTTGACATTTGATGAACTCTTTTTATGAACTTGTGACTTGAATTGGTGTGGATGAATTTTCAAGCGCAGGCCAATCTGGAAGACTGCGCATAAGTTGTGGAAGTAGCGACTGCAACAGATTGCGTGCGAGTTGATCGAACATCGTAATCGCAATTTCAGGTTTCTCGTAAACCCTAAATGAGAATTGTACTTTGCAGTAATACGCGTAGCGATCAGACAACTTAAAAGACAGGTTTCGAACAGCAAGCGCGGAGGGCGTGACCGATCCATTGGCGATAAATAAATACGCGCCAATAAATGTCATGTCGGGGTGTTTCGGATCTTGAAAGGTGCTTGCGGTCATCACAATGTCGCCAAGCGGAAGGTTCACCATCACATCTTTTCGTGTCACTGGTTCCTTGACTGCGGCTTGCGAATATCGCTTGCCACTTGCCGCTTGAATGGGACCATTTTGCAGATCCCATTTTGAGGAATCCAACACCATGGGACGTAACACGGGTTGTCCAATCATGACCAATCCAGCCGCGCCCCAACACCGTTCTGGAATGTGTGGCACGGTATCAATCATGCCGGTGTAATACGCTAAGTGCACCTGAAAAATTCCCTTGCTGGAATCACTTTGATAAACATAGGCGCGATCTAGATAATTTTTTGTCCCAAGCTCTTCCACAACCGCATCGGAAAGTTGCTGATCTTTACCGACTTGTTTCCAATCTCCCAATGTGACAGGTAATTCATCAAGCGCGTTTCGCAGAGGCACGGGTTCTTTTTGCAAATAAACGTTGAGTTGCGACATGGTCAAGCGAAATCCAAGTCCGCCTATCACAAGACAGCCGCAGGCCACAAGAAACGCCTTCTTTTCTGCGCTGTCAACTCGCATTGGGCTCCTGGCTAGTTTCGTCAACCTCGACTAAAAATTGAGAGAGAATCCAAAGCGCGCCCAAATACGAGAAGAAAGCGGGCAACAACCAAACAAGACCAATCATGTGGTGAAATTCTCCAGACATGAAGTTTTGGTCAAACATTCCCAATATGCCCAGCGACGCCACGCGCAACACATTTACAAAAATAGAAATTGGAATTCCAAGGGCCACCAGCGATATTTGTTGCCATAATTTTGGCAACGACACATACGCCATTGCAACACCGAGGGCCAAAAAAGCAACCAGCATGCGCATACCGCTGCACGCTTCAGCCACGTTTAATTGCACCGGTTCACCATCCTTGAAAATAGTGAGAACGTTTCCGGAGTGATCCGTTTGAATTCCAATTAAGTTTAAAAGCACATAGGCCCCCTTGGCGGAAATATCCTGCATGCGATAGGTCACTAAATTCATGAAGCGCTCGCTGACGGTCTGCGCGAAAATAATCATGTAGAAAAGTGGAAACCAAACGTATTCCATGGCGCGCCAGCCCAGCAAGAGAAGACCTATGCCGATAAGCGTGATGCCCAAACCCGTCGATCGAATGTTGTGGTGAGCCAATCCCGCGGGTCCCACATTGCAAACCATGTACCACGCAATTCCAAAAATCATAATAAGGGCGCCTATCCATGCGGGACGTAATGGCTGTGCCAAAATAATGTGACGTTTGTTCCAAACAAAATAACCACTGATAAAAGGAATAATCAGCGTGTGTCCCCAATCGGATGGCTCATGTGATGCCCATGCAACTTGGCGGCGAAACCACTCCCAAAAAACAGAAACCAATAACACCACTAAAACTCCGCCAGCCATCATGGCGGATTTGGGTGATATTTCTACGGCCTTTGTCGCAGGCTGGCTTGCAGATATGGTTGGTGCGGCACTCATGGTTTAGATCTGGATGATTACACGTTGCATGAACCACTTTTGTTTGTCTATTGACGTCCCAAAAAATGGAAAATCAATTGGTTGTAATGCCACTTGGTGGTGCGCCAAACACGTCGTTTCCAAAGTTTCGATCAAGTTGAAAGCCAACTGAATTTGGGAAAGACAAGTCGCGGCGAAAGCGCGCCAGCGGCAAGGCCCAGAAGTTTGTTCCCACAATGATATGGTCGTCCTTCTTCAGGAATAGATCGGGTTCGCTACGGTTTCGAATAGCCAACAAACTAATTCTCACACACGCCTCTTTGTCGCTCGACAGACGGCGGATCAAATCGCATCGCTCTGGAATAGCCAGTTCACTAACGCCACCGGCGGCGGCGACCAAACGACTCAGTGTCAAACGGCCCGCTGTCGGCAAATTGTACACGCCAGGTCTACTGATTTCACCGTCGATATACACCACGCCTACTTCCCCAGAATCACAATAGATAATATCGCCTGGTCGAATAATTATATTAAAATCAGATTTGCCGCGCACCAATTGGTTGTAATCAATTTCAATAACTTTAGTTTTCTGAGCCGAAGTCGATCGCTTTTGATTGCGTGGTTTGGCGGCTTCGGCGGAACTTGATCCAGAATTTCCAGTGACTGCAACGTCTTTGATTTCTTGATTTGTTTTTGCTGAGCCTGTGTTTGTGGCGGCAGGTGTTGCGGCCTCTATCTGTTGATCTTGGTTTGTGATGGAGGATTTTGGAACCCACTGACGAGATTTCTGAATATATGCATAGTCGTTACTTGCATTTGTGTTGGAATTATTTTGAGACGCGCTTGCGTTGGAATTACCGCTAGGAAGATCATCGGATTTTGCCGGCTCAAGCTGATCAATATCCACTGGCGGCGCCTGACGATTTGCGGCGCGCAGCATTCCTAATTGTGTCTTTCGCTTTGATGGATCCGCGGTTGGATCTTTGGTTGGATTAGGGCTTGGTGTTGTTGGTGAAGTAGCGGGCTGAGTGGAAGGTTCTGCCACTGGATCTGTTGCAGGAACGGGTTCTGGTTCGGATGCTGGTTCTGGTTCGGGAGTTGGTGCGGGAGTTGCGGCCGGAGTGGGTTCGGGAGTCGCGGCTGGTTCGGGAGTTGGTGCAGGAGTCGCGGCTGGTTCGGGAGTTGGTGCGGGAGTCGCGGCTGGTTCCGGAGTTGGTGCGGGAGTCGCAGTTGGTTCCGGAGTTGGTGCGGGAGTCGCAGTTGGTTCGGGAGTTGGTGCGATAGTCGCGGCTGGTTCCGGAGTTGGTTCGGGAGTCGCGGCCGGTTCCGGAGTTGGTGCGGGAGTCGCGGCCGGTTCCGGAGTTGGTGCGGGAGTCGCGGCTGGTTCGGAGGTTGGTGCGGGAGCTGGTGCGATAGTCGCGGCCGCTGAACTATCCGTTGTGGCGCTGGGTAATTCATTAATTAATTTATCAATTGCTTCGTCTGTTGATGGAGCCGCGGTTGGTGGAGCAGGATTTGGAACACTTGTTGTTGGAGCGACCGCCGAAGTAGTTGGAACTTGTTTTTGCGGCTCGGCGGTGGAAGTATCCTTTTTAGGAGTTGTCTCTTTTCGGTCATATTCCGCCTTGTAGTCGTTTGCTAATTCTGTCCGCGTAATTAAAATTCGGGTGGTATTCACGCTGGCGCCGCGTGCGTTGGCAATAGCGTCAAGCAAACGAAAATCTGGCTTGCTTAAGGCAAATATGCCAGGCTGATCAACCGAACCGAGCACGCGATATTGAAAAGCTCGACCCTCTTGCAAGGCAACAAAGGCTTGAGGATTTGTGATGACTCCTTTGAGTCTTTCTTCAATATCATCTTGTAATTCTTTTATTGTTTTACCTGCGGCGCGAATTTTATTAATAACTGGTAGTTGGATGTCACCACTTTGATCAACAACTCGTTCAGCCACTTCTGTTTGCCCCGTTGCCATTAAACTTGGAATTTGAATTCGCAAAACATCACCTGCGGCAAATGTGTAGGGAATATTTTCCGGTATTAAATCCGCCAATGTTGGTTTGACAATGTCTGGTTCGTCACTGACTTGCTCTATGACATCAATACGACCCAAAATTGGCATGGCCGATGGCGTGGTTTCAAAGTAACCAGTGCGACTTGGATCAACAAAACTATCCGTTTCACATCCGACCAGAATCGGTACAAAAATAATACCCAAGCATGAAATCAGGGACAGAAATTTTGACAATGGGGAAGCCAATTGGGTGGTCTAGGTAAAGTTAATTTCGAGTTGAGTAGTATCGGTCAAAGAGGGTCTATGAAGTTACCCGAACTAGGGCGTCTGTAGCAATTTTACTCTTGAGAAGTTCAGGCTTGAAACTTGATAAAATGAGTTTGCGCTTATTTTTATAGAGAAAGTTGAATGTATTTCACGCTGACCCAATAACTTCCTCCAATACCGCCATGCGCGCAGCCACACCATGGGTTACTTGGCGCAAAATACGGGTGCCACCAAATTCGTCAGCCACCGCGTCGTCAATTTCGACCCCGCGGTTGACTGGTCCAGGGTGAAGCACAACCGCCCCCGTTTTTAAGCGCAATGCTCTTTCCATGGTCAGGCCATAAAGCCTTCTATAATCCGACGAAACCCCGTAAGATGCTGCACGTTCGGTTTGAAGTCTAAGCATCATGATGGCGTCAAGATCGCGTAAGTTAGCGTCAAGATCGTGAGAAATGCTTATCAATTCACTAAATTTAGTCATTTCTTGATGAGATTTGTTTACCAAGGTTGGTGGACCGATCAGAACAACGTGGCAACCCAGAATTGTGAGCCCCTGAGTGGCCGAACGGGCCACGCGACTGTTGGAGATATCTCCAACAATGGCGACCCGCTTGCCTTGCAAGGAACCCAATGACTCCTGCAACGTCAAAATGTCAAGCAAGCCTTGGGTTGGGTGCTCGTGGCGACCATCGCCAGCATTAATGACCGGAATTGAAACCCTTTTGGCCACCATGGCGGGACCGCCAGAAATGGTGGAGCGAATGACAAGGCCGCTAACCCCCATGGCTTCAATGTTTAGGGCGGTGTCAACCAGGCTTTCGCCCTTGCTGGCGCTGGAACCGCTTGCGGCAAGGGTAAAGACCTCGCCTCCAAGGCGGTGAACGGCGGTTTCAAAGCTGCACCGAGTGCGCGTTGAGTCTTCAAAAAAAAGATTGGCAATGACGCGGCCCGCAAGCGCGTCTTTGCGCGCAACCCGCTGATCCGCCACGGCAAGATTGTTCTTTGCGGCCACAAGAAGGCCTTGAAGATGCTCGCGAGTCAAACCCTCTATTTGAAGAAAGTGCTTGGTGCTTGCGTTCTTCGTGGACATGGAAGGTAGTTATAGCGAATTAGCCACCATATTGATTTTGCATGCCGAAGCGACATGGGTGTGTGCCGCATTGAAACTGAAATGCGGCGCGAAGCGTTCGTGTGGATTGGTTTGCTCACGCGTGGCGTTGCGCTAGCCTTGTTTCATGGCAAGCACCCAGTGGATTTCGGGCGACACGCACTTTGGTGAAGCCAAAGCAATCTCCCTGTTTGAACGACCCTTCGCGGATGTCGCCAGCATGGATGGCGCATTGCTAGAGGCGATCAACCGCGTGGTGAAGAAGCGAGATGTGCTGATTCATATTGGCGACTTTTGCGGACCATTTGAGGAAGGGCGCGATACGCAAGTTGCACACGCGGTGGATATTCGAAATAAAATTCTTTGCAAGAACATTCGGCTTATTTGGGGCAACCATGATCCGAAGGTCGCCAAGTTTGAGGCGCTGTTTGAATCAGTGAAAAACCAAGCAACATTTCGACGCGAGAACGGTGGCGAACGCGTTGTGCTTTGCCACTATCCGCTGCGTGCTTGGCGGGGGCAACTCAGTGGCTCCATGCATTTGTATGGACACACGCACGGCGCCTTGCAAGAAGTGGGACGCAGTATGGATGTGGGCGTTGACAGTTGGAATTATTCACCGGTTCGACTTTCACACGCGCTTGATGTGTTGGCGGCGCGGCCAGTGACGCCGCCCGGTGGCTGGGTGCGACGGCAAGACATGCGGCACGATGTTGCGGCGGATTTGCCCACATGACAAAGCGATATATCCGCCGATAGAAGAACGCCTTGAAATGTTCAACGCGAACAAGTTTGTTGAACACATACACAATGGAGCTACCATGAGCCTTATGAAATACTTTGCCTTGATTTCTTTGTCTGCGATTGGAATTTTCTGTGGCGCCTGCGCTTCGCCGCGTCCCGCAAGTGGAACCATTGCCACGGAAATTACGCGCGATGTGGCCGAGGGCACGTGGGCCTTGACCGACAGTGAAAATGGCTTGTTTAATGTGAATTTGCTCAATGATGGCGTGGCCATAAGCAATTGGTGCAAGGGCGCGGATGGCGCCAAGGGTGAACATGGAACTTGGAAAATTGATGAAGGCGTGTTGGTGATGAATTGGACCGACGGTTGGCTGGATGTGATTCAGTTGGGTCACATTGGGTTTGAGAAATATTCCTACGCGCCGCGGGTCAATCGACAAGGGCCGCCAACTTCATTTGGTCAAGCCGTGAAAGTTTTAAACTACTCCGCGCAGTGGGCTGGCGTGTGGAAGACGCGAAGCGCCGACCCCGCGTACAACAATCAGTCATTTTATATTTGTTTGCAAAGCAATGGTGCCGCCATGAAAAGCATTGACGCCATAAACACCGGTTGCTGGCAGAAGCAGCAAGATGGCATTGCGATTTATTTCAGCGATGGGTGGTACATGATGCTTGTGCGTGATGGCGAAAATGTGCAGGCCACAAGTTGGGCGCCGGGCGTGGCGCGAACAGCCGCGCCAACGGGCACCTGTCCGATCGCGCAGGTGCTAGAGTAATGCGCATGTCCAGCATTTCATCACGCGTATGCCCATTGATTGTGACCTGTGCGACTTTGCTGATAGGCGCATGCCAAAGCCAGCCGTCGCTATGGCAAGGCGACAAGTCGCCAACTCAATATCAAACGCAACAAATGGACAGGGGTGGACAACCCGTGACGTACTACGACTTGGATGATGGCGACAATGAAGACCCGAATGTCGATCAAGGCAACTATCCAGAGATGAGCGAACCTTGGTGGAATTCGCCGGGCTACATTGGCGGTTAATTCACGCCTTGAATTTTCCACAGCGAGCCGGGGCCGCGTTCGCCGCCGTCAAATGAGCACAGAACAAGTTCGCCGTTGAGCATTTCACCAAAGCTGCTCCACAGATTTCCACTGCGATGAATTAATTTTCTAGGCTCGCCAAGTTTCAAGTCTTGACAGCGCGCGCCCCAGATAATTCCGTAGCCGTAGTCGGCGAAAAAATATATGCCTTTCAATTCAGGATATTTGTCGCCGCGATAGACATAGCCGCCGGTCACGCTGACGCCATCGTTGTGTGAATACTCAAACACAGGATTGATATACGCGTCGCCAAATTCGCCTTTCTGCCCAGAGGAAAATGCGTGCAAGCCTTCGCGCATGTTCCAACCGTAATTGCCGCCTTTGACAATGACATCCACTTCCTCAAATTGATCTTGACCAACATCGCCGGCCCACAGCAACTTTGTTTCGCGATCGAAACTCATGCGCCACACATTGCGAAGTCCGTACGCCCAAATTTCCTTGCGCGCGCCCTTGGTTGAAACAAATGGATTGTCCGATGGAATGGTGTAAGGCGAATCCTTGGTGACCTGGCTGACATCAATGCGGATGATGGAGGCAAGAAGCGTGGCCAGATTTTGTCCATGACCATGCGGATCGTTGGCGGCGCCGCCGTCGCCCAGGCTGAGATACAACATTTCGTCAGGACCAAAAAGAACGGTGCCGCCGTTGTGGTTTGAATAAGGCTGTTCAACTTCTAGAATTTTTTTCTCGCTGTCGGTGTTGATGGTCTTGCGATCATCGCTCACGCGAAACTGGCTCAAGATAGAACGACGGGGTTTCTCGGCGCTGTAATACAAGTAGACAAATCCGTTGTCGGCGTATTTGGGATCAAAGCAAATGGACAGCAAGCCTTCTTCGTTGTTCTTGCTGTTGACACTTTTGCGCATGTCAAGAAACACCGCGCCCGATTTCACTTGGTCATTGTTTTGGTCTAGGCGAAGAATGCGCCCCGCCTGCTCGACCACGTACATATTGGTTGGTTCGCCCGGCGCTTGAACAACTTGCACTGGCCGACGCAATTCAACATTGGGAAATATTCGAACCAGTTTAATTTCAGGAATGCGATCGGAATCTTGTTGGTGTTCAGAATGTTGGACAACGGTTGCGGGCGCGGCGGAAGTTGGCGCCACGGATGCGGGCGATTGTTGCGCGGCGCTAGTTTGAGCATGGGCCGTTGCCATAAATGCGTGAAGCACAAAACAAATCACACACGTAACAACAGAGTGCCGGCGCAAGGTTGCGTGTATCAGCGCGCTAGCGAACAAAGACTTTGGTGCGTGGTATGGCATGAGGCATGAACTGTAGCCTGCTATTTCACGCGGGGATGAAATGGGCTTTTACCCGCAGGGTCGGGCGCGCACCAATTTGTGGAACGTTTATTTACGCCGTTGACGGCGCATTTTTGGGGACATGCTTTTCCAATTTCGCGCGCGGAATGGACACGAAAATTTTTCCCAACTCTGGATCAAAGTGTTTGCCAAGACACTTTTCAATTTCAACCAAGACTTCGCCAACTTCACGAGCCGGTCGATAGGAGCGAGTGGTGGTCATTGCGTCAAAGCAATCCGCAATGCAAATAATTCTTCCAAGGACTGAAATTTTTTCACCAACCAATTTATTGGGATAGCCAGAACCGTCCCACTTTTCATGATGCTCAAGAACGCCAGGCAGCACGTCGCGCATTTGTGGAATCGGGTACAGAATTTTATAACTTACTTCTGGATGCACCGTGATTTGCGCGAACTCTTCATCGGTCAGACGGGCGGGTTTTCGCAGAATATCCCCTGGAACGTTGATCTTTCCAATGTCATGCACCTTGCCGCACAGGGACGCTTGTTCAATAATTTCAGGACCTAGGTTGGCGGCCTCCGCCAACATTTTTGCATATGTTGAGACACGTTCGGAATGCCCACGCGTGTAAGGATCCTTGGCGTCAATAGTGAGGATGAGCGAGTTTATCAGGCCCTCAAACATATCTTTCTTATCCTTTTCAAGACGCCGCTCCATGAGCACGTGTTGCTGATTGCCCAGGCTTTGCGCGGCCGTGCGCGCCACGACGCCAGCCACGCTTGCGATTTCGGCAAGCATGGCGTCATCGCGTTGCTGCGAATCATCCAAATACAAAAAGCCAAACAGCTTGCCGGCGAATTCCACTGGAATACAAATAGCGCGTCGAACATCCATGCCCTGCAAACTCATGGCAATGCCACCGCCAGTGGCGTTGGCTTTGGCAACAACTGGACCTTCGCGGGCTTGGCGCAGCATGGTGCGGCTCATGCGGGTTTTGCCGCTTGGATCTTGAATGTTTCCAACTTGCGCAAGCACAACCACCGCCTCGCCCTGACCCGTGCTGCGCACAAACGCGACATTCTCAAAGCGAGTGGATTTGGAAACGGCATTCACCAATGCTTTATAGACTGACGATTCGTCCTTGGCTACATGAATGGCATCGCTCGACTCAAGAAGCAACACAAGTTGATTTTGCGCGAATGTCGCGGGCGCGGAAATAGTGACGCGCTCAATTTTGGTTCCGTCTTGCTGTTGTTCTTCGGCACCCGACATCACAATCGTGCGCGCGTTGTTGGATGATTGCTGATCAATCACATCAAAGTTCCACAGCGCGATTTGAATTTGATCGCCGTCCTGCAATGGAAGAGTTTTACCAGACGACAAGCGCATTCCATTGACAACTGTGCCACCCGAACTATCCAAATCCTCAATGCGCCAACTTCCAGGCTCTTGAGTCGTTGGCGCAGTCCACGAGAAAGTGGCATGCTGACGACTCACCGCGCGATCTGCCAAGACAATGCCGCAACTGGTTTCGCGGCCAATTGAAATTGGTCCAGGCGGAGCAAGTTGAAACTTGACGTCTTTATTGCCAGGCGGGGAAATGAGCCAGAAATCAGCCATGAAGTGAGCCTACACGATTTGCATTTTAAATCGAAACACGCTTACGAAAAATAATGTGTTCTTGCATTTGTGGCGCGCGCGATTATTTTTGCGGCGCAGAAGTCATTTGCAAATCTTGCCTAGCGTTGACGGTGCTGCCAGGAATGGCGGGCAATCCAAGCAACATGAGGCATGTGTTGCTGGCATCGGAGTTGCGAATGGGTGGAAGTTGATTGGCGGTGAAGCGCTCGTTGGCCGCGGGACAATGCCGCGTGGTGGCATTGATGGCGTACAAATCAACTTGGGTTTGATGCACGCCGGTCCATACCAAGAATGGAATTGTGAAATTCACCGGCGCCTCTGGGTCACGGTGACTGATCAACGGAACTCCACCACCATGATCGGCGGTTAACACAATGGCGACGCGGTCTTTGAGAGTCGGTGAGTTGTTGATCTTGGACAAAATGAATCCAAGCGAGGCATCAATGTCGAGCAACGCTTGGCGATACGCGGAGCCATCGGACAAGTCCCAGCCAGAAGCATGTCCGACAAAATCAGGCAGCGCCAAATGAAGAAACGTAAATGTTTTTTTCTGGCGATCGCTGGCGCCTTGAATAAATGCGGTAAGTTGCTGCACTTGGTCCATTGAATTGGGAGAGCACACAAAGCAATCGATTTTATCTTTGCCGTAATTGGGGGCGACATCATCTGGACCGCCGGCGTCCTCGCCGTAACTTTGCTCGAACAAGACAAATTTCCACTTGCCAACGACCAATGCGGTTTGCAATCCCTCATCGTGTGCGACATCAAATACGCTGGAAATATAGTGGCGCGGCTTCAAATGCAAAGTGCCGCCCATTGTGCGCGAAGGCGGATCGACATTGTCGACCCAGCCATGACCGTTCTCGCCCGCGACAAGTCGTGCAGTGATCATGTCAATATGATTTGGAAGCGTGACTGAAATATCAGGATCACAGCGGGCCTGCGCGGTCCACGCGCCTTGCGTGAGTTGCTTCATGGCGGGATGTTGATCGACAAGTGGCCGCAACATCGCCTCCGGGCGAAGGCCGTCCACGGAAATTAAAATCACGTGGTCAATGGCGGTTTCAGCGGACGTGCGTGTCGCGGTTGTGGCGGGTGATTGAGTGAACGCAGAAAATAAAAATATTGCCGCAACTGCAATCGTGGCGCTTGCGAGGAGCGACAACGAACGCATGGAAATTTTTATGTGCCTTGGTGTCATGATGACTTTTTGGAAAATTTGAAACGTAAACTTAAATCAATCTTGTAAAGATCATATTGGGGAAATTGTTCAACTCCAATGAATGAATGTGATGAATGAAAGAAAAACCCCGCCGTCGTTGAGCGCAACGAAGACGGGGTGTTGTAGTGGACCTGATCGGGATCGAACCGACCGCCTCTTCCATGCCATGGAAGCGCTCTACCAAATGAGCTACAGGCCCAAAAACCAAATATGTTCCAACCAAACGCAATTCATTGGCAATGACAAGGCCAACTTCAAGGTTGAGCAGTGTAGCGAAAGCGATCATTTTTGCCCGCGTCTTGGCGACAGACGCGTGAATGGCGCAATGCAAAAAATTCAATTCAAACCAAGTTCGTCGCGGATTAAATCGCGTTGATCGCTTCGGTCAAAGCCGCTTTTGAAACCAAACCATTCCACTTTTTCACGATCTGGCCTTGCTTGAAAAGAAAAACCGTTGGAATACTTTGAATGCCGTACTGCATGGCGATGTTGCGATGATGATCAATGTCAACCTTGCCAACTTTCAGTTTGCCTTTGGTCTCTTCGGCAAGTTGATCGATGGTTGGACCAAGCATGCGACAAGGTTGGCACCACTCGGCCCAGAAGTCCACGAGAACGGGAACGGTGCTCTTTAAAACTTCGGCGTCAAAATTAGCGTCTGTGAATTCGAGTGTGTTTGCGCTTGCCATGTGTTCCTTCTCAAGTGTGGACGATGTGTCCAAAAAAATACTTCTTCAAACGCCGGCGGACCTTCCGTTGACGATGGGCAAATACTAGCAAGCGCAACACGCCGAGGAAATACAAAGCAATTGTCGATGTTCCGCTACATCGTGGACGCGCAGAATGGCGGCGCCATTGTTGGTGGCGATGGCGGCGGCGGCCAACGAGGCGGGCAATCGTTCGCTGGGTTGATTGCCACCACAGGCGGCGCCCAGAAAACTTTTTCGACTAAGACTGACCATGATTGGAAATCCGGCGGCGGTGATTTGGTTGAGGTGTTGCAGCAATTCAAAATTCTGCGCGACAGTTTTTCCAAATCCGAACCCGGGATCAATCACGATTTGCTCACGCGCCACGCCCAATGTTTGGGCGCGCTGGGCAAGCTGCAGAAGTTTTTCAAGCACATCGCGCGCGACATTGTTGTACCGCGGTGCGGAAACATATTGATCGCTGTATTTGTCTTTATCGGGGGTGCAAAGGCGATGCATGAGAATGAAACCCGCGCCGTGCGTGGCGACCAGTCGCGCAAGACCGGGGTCTTCTTCGCCGCCACTGACATCGTTGACAATATTGGCGCCAGCCTCCAGGGCCGCGGCGGCGACTGGACCCAACGTGGTGTCCACGCTTATTGGAATGGCGCTGTGCTGACGAAGCGCGCGAATGACGGGCTGAATACGTTGAATTTGCTGCGCGGCCGAAACGCGCGCGGAGCCGGGGCGCGTGCTTTCTCCACCAATGTCAAGCATGTCGGCGCCTTGCTCGATCATGCGCTTGCCATGCGCAATGGCTTGATCGGTTGTTGCAAATTGACCGCCATCAGAAAAAGAATCCGGCGTGCAATTGAGAATGCCCGCAAGCAATGGACGCGCCGTGAAAGACAACGGCGCATGGTTGGCTATTTTCCAATGTGGCAAAGATGCTCGGTGAATGTGGGTCACGGATTTTTTGTGGCAGGAATTTTTTCATCGGCCTGTTGTCGCGCCCCGTTGGGCGTCGGCTTGTTTGAAGATTTTGAAACCGCATCGCTGGTTGCTGCGCCATCGGCTTCATCTTCTTGATCGGCTTGCTGCGCCTCTTTGCGATCCGCGTACGCCGTGACCACTACGCCAATGACATTGGTTGGAACCATTGTTGAAGTTTCAATGTGGCCGCCATTGATTGAAAGACCAAATGCGATTGGCTCCAAATCTGGCGGCGCGTCTGGAATTTCCATAATGCCCATCGGAAACGCGTTGGCCGCTTGTCGAACAACATTCAGCAGCGAGCCCACGCCAATAAATGCAAGCGCGTCGGGCTTGGGCATCATCCAGCCGCGAAGCGCTGTAAGCACCGCGTCGCTTTCAAGCGCGTTTGCACTAGTGGCGCAATTTGCCGCCTTTTCCATGACATCTGGACGCTGGCTGAAAGTCACATACAGACCATCGGGAAATGTTTTGACAAATCCGTTTGGACCTTTTGGCCCGTAAATCAATGAGCGGGCAATGCGTTCCATGGGATTACTTTTGCGGGCGGGTTGTGCGTTCTTGGGAAGCGCAATGTCCTTGATGGTGTACGCGTCCGTGGTCATTCCACTTTTCAACACGCGGTCTTTTTCCCATGTGGCCTCGCGCTTCTGTCCATCGATTTCGCCGGACAGAGAAAGTATCCACTGCTCCATGACCGATTTTGCTTTGGCGCTGTCGGCGGTGGCGATCCACATGGCGGCGTCGTTTAAAATTCCGCCGCCAACAACACCTAACTTGCTTGGATAGATTGCAAATTGAATTGCGCTGGCGATGTTTTTATTTTGCTCGATCCACGCCGGAATCTGCTCGCCGCCAGGAAGTTGGGCCGCAAGATCTATAAACGCCTGCGTTCCACCAAGTCCATCCATGTCCGCGGCAACGGCAACCACAAATCGGCCATGGGGTAAACGATTCATGGTGGCGCCGCCAATATTTTTTGCGGGATCTTTTACAGGATCCGCGCCAAGTTGCGCACCACCGCGCGCGGATTTTCCCAATTCGCTTGCGGGATCAAGCACCGCGTAACTGCGAAGCAACACACCAAGCGGATCAACATCAACACTGAAGACTCCGTCGGTCAAGCCCTGCATGAGCTTTGATACGCGATCACTTGCCACCAATGCTGGCGCCTGCGCATTTACATTGGTTGTGGAATCACTTTTGGAAATATCTTTTGCATTTGATGTTGGTGCCGCGTCCTGCATTTGCGCGGCCACCTTCTGACCTGCGTTGCGCATGTCCGCCAACGCATGCGGACCAGCCCACACACCAATTTCGCCATCGCATAACACGGCGAAACCACGCTCTCCCAGCCGCTTTTTCAAGCGATCGGACAAGCCGGACTTGGCCACATACTTCCGTGCAAGGTCTGGACTTTGACTGACCACAACCCAGCCGTCGATTACTTTTGCGTGGACCGTTTTTCCACGCCACACAAACGCGTCAGGCGCAACTGTTGGAGTGGCTACAAAATTAGCCTGCAGAAATTGCGCACCGTCGGTGGTTGGAATCAGCGCGCACCACTGCGATGTTTGATCCGCGGCGCCAACAAACCAAGCCACAAACGCGCCGCGATCATTCATGCCGGGACCAACACCAAGTTGGCTTTTGAGCAAATCAAGTGGCTTCATTTCCGTCAGTGCCTGCATGCGTTGCAACTTGGCCGCAAGCTCGCCCATGTCCTCGCCCAAAGATTGCGCGCTTGGGACAACGGCCACACTGATCGCGTCCACTGGCGCCATGTCAATAGCTTTTATAAACGCCGCCTCACCAGCAGTGCGACGAACAGGCATTTGATCTTGCGCATGCGCGCGCGTGAAGCCACAAGCAATACACAAAGTGGCGGTTGCGACACGCATAAATTGAATTTGAATGTGCGAAGTGTGATGCATAGAGAAATCTTTCAAGCTGGTGGGGTGCGAATTTGAAACAGTAACGGAACGCTTTGCGAAACATGGCTAGGGCCGCGCAAAAAATGTTGCCGCGACCCTTTATGAAACCTTGCGAAACAACTACTGTACGGGAGTGTTGACCCCAGAAACAATCGCTTGTTCCATTTCGGGCGCGGTGATGGCCGGCACGTCGGCGATTGCTTTGGCGTGGTTGTTGCGAGCGGCGGGCTGGAAAAATTCATGGATTGTGGCTGGAATATGCGTGGGCGTCTTCTTTGGACCGTTGTGCTGCGCCAATGTGTTCCCAGATTTTTTTACCACCTATTTTGACGGCTGTGGCGACGCGCGCAATGAATTGTTGCGCTCACAAAGGGCACGACAGGCGCTTGAAATTGCCGCGGCGAATACACAGACTATTCCCGCCGAATCGTTATTGGTTGAACTTGATGCTTGGCAACGATCTGCGGAGATTCGACTGACGCAAGAGCGTGTTGAATTTAATCATGGCGCGCTGTGGTTGACGGCGGTGTTGGCGGCGGCGGTGACACTGGCGCGATCGCCAATGATCGGACGCGTTCGTTGGTGGCGAGGCGGCGGCTTGGCGATTGGTGTGTGGACGGTTTTAATTCCAATTGCATCCGTACTTCTTATTGCGCAACTTGAAACGCGCGAAGTGGTGACCACATGGAGTTTGGTTGCGGCGGCCACCATTGCATTTGGCGCGGCGCTACCAGCTGGAAGAGAGCGATGGACAACCATGGGATTGCTGCAAGACAACGCGCCATCACTTGATGCGGCCAGAGCAACGTCTGGATTTATTTCTTGTAGTGTGGCGTGCGTGGCGGCTTGGGGTATGGACTTTGATTTTGCGGCGGCATGGTTGCTGCCGTGGGGAACCATGTTGGCTGCGTGGGGATTGCGAGACCATCACAAGACATTGATAAACGCATGCGCTGGACCGGCAAGTTGCGCGGCGGTTGCCATTGCGTTGACGCGCGTGGACATTCTGCAGCAGTTTCGATTTGCGCCAACAGTCGGACTGTATTTTGCCGGCGAGGACGTGCGCTGGATCGCGGCCGCGATTGGATTTGCTTTAACACTGGCCGTTCCATGGATGCAATCACTGCGAGTTTCCCTTGCAATTACAAGCGCGCCATTACCGCAGGCGGCGCTTGCAAGCACTGCGCTATTGATTGGAGTGCTTCCAAGTTGGTTTGGGATTTCAATTATTGTTTCAGCGGCAACTATGGAAGTGCTTTCACCGCTGCGAAAAATAACCGCAAAACATCTTGACCAACTGATCCATACTGGGTCGGGTTAATTTTTAAATGAAGCGACTTATTTCGCGGCCGAGCCATCCGCTGGCTTCTGCTGTGGCGGAGCGGAGGAAGTCATTCCCAAAGCTTGCTCAATTGCTTTTGCCAAAGCCTTGTCATCCGGCGCAACCGTGCTTGCGTAAAAAGCCACGGGCTGACCTTCTTTGTTCACCAGATATTTACTAAAATTCCAACCCGGTAATTTTCCCATGCGCGTTCCAAGAAACTCATAGATTTCACTTTGTCCTGAACCAGCCTTGGTCTGCTCCTTGGACAGCATTGGAAATGTCACTGCATATTTGGTGGTGCAAAATTCCTTGATTTCCTTTTCGCTGCCTGGCTCTTGTCCACCAAAATCATTGCTGGGAATTCCAAGCACAACAAAGCCCTTGTCTTTGTAGGTGTCGTACAACTTTTGTAGGCCCGCATATTGGCCGGTAAAGCCGCAGCGACTTGCCACATTCACAACCAGCACCACCTTGCCTTGATATTGTGAAAGGTCAACGGGGGCGCCTTCAAGCGTGGTGGTTTTGATGGTGTACATGCTGCGATCTTTCCATTTGGTGACAAGTTCGGAATTTTGCGGCGCCGTTTGCGCGCATGCAAAGCCAGTGACGGAGGCGACAGCTGCCAAGATTGTGTTTGCGATTTTGTTTTTCATGGAATGTTGTTCGACCTCAATCTTATCGCGGATTCAACACCTTGCCGTGGTTCGTTAGTATTTGCTTGTGAACCCACAACAAGGGACGAATTCAAAATTACATGTGCCCGCGCCAGGACCCTTGGTGACAGTTGAATTGAAAGATTCGAAAGCCAAAATTATTTTGGCAAATGTTCGTCAACGCGTGGCTACTTGGAGTGATACTGGACGCGCGATCTCGCGTGCCAGCGACGCGATTCAAACCGCAGATCGACTGATTGGCTCAGGACCGGGATCAATGGGCGCTGAATTTAGACCCACTGGTCGGCGCGTTCTTCGTTTGAATGAAATCGCGCAAGAAGAACCTTTGTGGATTATTGGGGATGTGCGCGGTGATGTGTTGGCGCTTGAGACAACGCTTGGGTTTATCGATGAAACAACTGGAAATGGGCGCGCACCGCAAATTGTTTTTCTTGGAGATTTGGCGGCGGGAACGCTGGGCGACGCGGCGTGCTTGGCGATCGCGCTTGAACGATTCGCAAGCGCGCCGACAAGAACTATTTTAATCGCGGGTGATCGCGAAGTTACAGTGGGCCTGTCCACGGGTGAAGCCGCGCATGAACGTCAACCACGCGGGCTGGCCCAAATGCCCATTCAGCCCGCACAAGACAAGACGCTACAAAATCTAACGCGCGCATTTTCTCAACTTGCCGTAAAACTTCCTGTGGCGGTCATTTGTCCTGGCGCAATACTTTTGGCGCATAGTGGGTTGCCGCGCGCATCCTTACTCTCCTCAATTCAAACCGCCCAAGAGTTGGAGTCGCGTGAAGATATTTTGAAGTCGTTCGCATTCGATCGACTTCATGCGCGCGACGCACGCGTGGAATCGTTGGCGCCAATGGGTGGCGTGACAATGGGTTCGCAAGATTTTGTGGATTCCATGCGTGCATTGACTCGAATTTACGAAATGCCTTTGGAAAGAATGGTGCGTGGTCAAGACACCGCCCCCGAAGGCTATCGCTGGTTTCGGCATTATGGTGATGGCGTGTTGTTGACCATCACAACCATGGCCGATTTTCTTGCGATCGAGGCCGGTGGTGGTCGTCGAAATCCTTGTGTTGCCCGTTTGAAATCTGGACGCTTACGCGTGGTGCGGCTTGAAATACCAGAGGACCTTGCACTCACCGCCGATCAAATTTTTCCGCGAAATGTTGCGACGCGCAAAACAGAAACTAACGCGCCACTTTCTCAACACAAGACGTTGGAAATGAAGACAAGCCTGAATGACATTTCAACACTTGTGTTGGATTTCAATCAGCCGCGACCAACATTGGGTCATAATGATGCGCGCGTGATCGACGCTCAGGCCGCGCAAGTTCACTTTGAGCGCGGAGTTCGCCTGCTTGCCGCAAGGGCGTGGCCTGGTGCACGACAAGCATTTCAAGAAGCCGCGTGCGCGGCGGCGGATGTGAACGCCTGCTTGATGAATGAAGCGGTCGCGTGTCTTTCCTTGGGATTGTCCGGTCACCAAGACGCGCTTCGATTGTGCCGCATGTTGATTCAAAGCAACGCGACAAATCCATATGCCTATTTCAACATGGGGGTTTCATATTTAACAAGCGAGCGAAATCCAATCGAGGCGGGCCGCGCCTTCCGAACTGTTACGCAAATGCTGCCCCAATTCGGCGACGGATGGTGGGCGCTTGGCCTTGCGTTCTCGCTGCGCGCGGATCGCCGCAGCGCGGAGGACGCCTTTGCCAAAGCGTCCGAATGTGGTTCTTCATTGGCGCGCCCACATTCAATGGAGGGAATCATTCCCGCTCGCGAGCTTTCCTCCATATTCGAGGCGTTGCGCGGTCGGGCTCAATATCACCCGTCATTGACCGCGCAATCGGCGCCGCTTGCAGGAGCCTGATTTATTTCAACGCCAACTGATTATTCATTTGTAATGCTGGCGTCGTGCCCTTCTTTGCGGTCTTTGCAATTGAGGTCAAGTTTGTTTGAATGAATGTCAATTGACTTTGATCAACTTGATCAACGCGACCATCATGATTGAGATCGGCCTCAAGCACGCGCTTCATACCCACTGAAGCAACAAGTTGCTTCATATCCGCGGAATCAATCTTGGAATCCTGATTGATGTCGGCTTGAATAACGGAATCATCAACCACCACGAAAGCCACTTCACTTTTGTCTTGGCGAACCGTGATTGGGTTGGCTGATGTCTCAAAGAACCAAGCGCCAGCGGTGCCTTCTTGGCGCGTGACGATTTGGATTGTTCCGTCCCTCAAAGGAAGAGCGATGGAGTTCACATCATCGGTGAAAGAAATTCTCCAAAGCGTTCCGTTGGAAATAATGCGGCCAGTTGCGAACACCTTGTCAGCCCAACCCGTGACGGTGAACCAACGGCTTGCTCCTGGATTTGCGCCAAGACGTGCGTTGAGATCAGTGATGATTGATTCAAGCGCGAATTGATCTTCCTTTGGATTGAACAATTTTGGGTCGGAGCCGACTGGCCAAGCATTTGGATTGAACACAAGAATTGTGTCGGTGCCGTGCATGACTTGTTGGATAACCATTTCGTCCCAGTACTTGGTGCTGCTCATTGGACACTCGAATGGTCCCCAATTTGCAAGCTTGCCAAATTGGCGATGCGCAATCCAGGGCATTTGGGATCGGCCACCACTAGTGATCACTGAACGCATGCGATTGAGTTGAAAACGGAATTGATCCTCTGGCTTGGAACCGATTGCGTTCACGCCGTCGAATTTTGCCGCGGCCATTGTGACCGTTGACTGACCGTAGTAGCTCGGCGCATCATCTGTACCGAAGCCAGACGATTGACTCCAGAGTGGAACACCGAGAATATTTGGAACCGCGTTGGCTTGTTTCAAAACCATCGAGTGATAATTGCTCACGCGGGCTTTTGGAAATCGCTTTTGAATGGGAGTGAATGCCGCAGCGTTCATGCCAGCATCGATAACGCCGGCCATATAAGCATCCCAACGTGAGTGATAGATATTGTCCCACTTGATTTGGCTCACTTGGAATCCAAGAGACTTCGCAAAAGTTGTTTTAAATCGTGAATCATTTTCAATTGCTTTCAACCCATCCATGCCCAGTTCCCAAGCCGTGAGGCAAGTTTCATTGTCGAAAATCACGTAGTCCACAGTACCGCCAGCGGCCTTGAATTCATCAAAGAACTTTTCAATGCGGGCCTGCGAACGCTTGATCCCATTTGTGAGCCAAGGACTTTGATACTGGGTGATTGTTTTTTGTCCTTTTGCATCAGTTGCAACGCAACGATCCAAAGGATGCTCAGCCATATCGTTGACAAACCAACGAAGCAACATGGCTTTCTTGCCGACTGGAAGTTTCTTCATTTCACTAGCCGCCCACGTTGCGCTCATTGGGTAATCAACGCAAACCATTGTTGTTTGCTGGGTGCAAGAAGCATCTACGGTATCCCAAGTCAACGCCTTCACTGTGGCGGCCGAACTACTGGTGGCCGCGGCACACACAAGCAACATGGAGAGCGTACGTGCGAGTGTGTGAGTTTGGCGGGCGTACTTTGTGATGTGGGAAGTGATGTTCATTTCGTCGACTCCTTGTTGCACGACCTGGTGTGGTCAGCGAGGGAGTTGATGGACGAAACGTTCGACCAGGTGCCTTCGCGGGGCCACACCTGGTCTTCGGTTTTCAATCATCAAGAGAATCGAATCTAGTTTTTTTGAGTCAAGCCCTACCGAAATAGTATTTGTAGAATTGCTTGCACAGACGGAATAAACCTAACAAACAAACTGTTCAAATACGAAACAGGCTTTGAGCGCTGGCTCACAACACATAGCGAATGCCCACGCATTTACGCAATGTTTCAAGAAAACTTTGTCGTTGTGATTCGTCACTCACGGTGGTGTCAACATTCACGGCGCACCAACGCCCACCAGAACTCTTGCGCAGTTCGCCAATTGTAATGGGATGCTGCCCAAAGGTTTGACGAATGGCCAAGTGAATATGCGACTCTTGTCCAGCAATCAAACTGTAACCCCAAGCGCATGGATATTCGAAAGTGGGGCGTCCAAATGTGGTTTCATTGTTCATTTCAATCCTCCATGGTGAATGTCATAAATAGAAATTGGAGGTCAAATTGAAGTTTGATTATTTTTTAAAGTTTCATGATTAAAAAACCATGGGCCGTAGAAATATGCATTTTTCCCATTGAAACGCCAATTGAGATTGTTCAAAATGGAAATTGTATTCACACACGCCCCTCATGAAATGGTATGGCATGTAGTCTTGCTTCATTTGTAGACGCGCGAAACACGGACCCAATGTGCACCCATGCTTGCCCGTGAATTAGGCCAACGGCAAGCGGCGCGCCAATTCCATGAACGCCGCATGCGATGCTTTCACTTGCGTCATGGAATCGCCTGAAAATTTTTCCAGGAACGCGCGCGCAATTTCAAACGCAACGACATGCTCCATGACCACGCTCGCGGCGGCAATGGCGCTGACATCGGAACGCTCATACGCGCTCATGACGGATTCCTTGGTGTTTAAATCCACGCTGGGCATGCCGCGCAACAACGTGCTGATGGGTTTCATTGTGCCAGTGACCACGACTGGCATTCCGTTGGTCATGCCGCCTTCAAGACCGCCGGCATTATTTGTGGGCCGCACAAATCCAAGATGCGATTCGTTTTTCTTTGACGCGTCATACTGAATTGCGTCGTGCACTTGACTGCCGGTGCGAAACGCGCACTCGCGGCCAAGACCAATTTCAACGGCTTTGAAAGCTTGAATGCCCATCACGGCGCCGGCCAAGCGCGAGTCCAATCTCTCGTGCCATTGAACGCAAGAGCCAAGGCCAATTGGGCAATTGAAGACATGCGCTTCCACAAGACCGCCAACCGTGTCTTTGTCCACCTTGGCTTGATGAATGCGGTCGATCAGTTGCGCGCTTGTTGCGTCACAGGGAATTCCAACGTCGCTTGCGTTACGCGCGGCAAGTTGCGCGGGCCATGAATGCGCGGTGACTTCGCCAGACCAGCGGACATCAAGCGCGGCGCGCACAAAGCCACATGTTTGAATACCAAACTCGCGCAGAAAACAATTTGCAAGCGCGCCGGCCGCCACGCGCGCCGCGGTTTCACGCGCGCTGGCTCGCTCCAATGTTTCTCGGCAATCAGTGGTGAGCCACTTCACGCTGCCGGCGAGATCGGCGTGGCCAGGACGCGGACGGGAAACGGAAGGCGTTTTTGCTGGGTCATCAAGGCGATTGTCTTCATTGGGAATTCGCATGGCGATTGGACCGCCCATGGACACGCCACGGCGCACGCCAGAAATAAATTCAGCCTTGTCGGTTTCCATGCGCTGCCGCGCGCCACGACCGTAACCGGCTTGACGGCGCTTGAGCTCGCCATTGATGTACTCGCTATCAATGGAAAGCCCCGCGGGAATTCCTTCCACGATGGCAAGCAGACCTGGTCCGTGACTTTCTCCAGCGGTGAGATATCGCAATGTCATGCGCCCATCATACGGATGGGGTGATTAGGCGTGAGCGATGGAATTGGAAGTTTGTGAATGCAGGCGACGTTCATACATTGCGCCGCCGCACCAGATGAGTCCCGCAAGAAATATAAAAATTGGAATGCACATGTACGCCGTTTTCCAACTAGAGCCTTGCGCGATCCAACCAATCATGGGCACCGCGGGAACATCGCCAAGAAGATGTAAAACCAAAATGGCCAGCGCCATGCCGGTGCCGCGCTCCGCCGGATTAAGAATGTGAACCAGATGCGCGTGGACGGGTCCCACACTCATGACAAGAAAGAAGGAACCCAACGTGATGCCGCACCACATTGCAGTGATGTTGGGCGCGTACAGAACAAAGAGGATTGATGCCGCCGCAAAAAAACTAGTGATGCCGCAAATCCATAAATGCGCCGTGCGATTGCGTTGATACCACCAATCGCCAAGAAATCCACCAGTCAATGTGCCGGTGATTCCGGTGACAACAATGACCGCGCCAAACATGGTGCTGGAACTTTCAACGCTTAATCCCCACGCTTTATCCAGATACGTTGGCGTCCAAAAACCAAGACTTCCAAAGCCGGCGGTTTGCAGCGCGTAGCCCATGGTGGTCCAAAGCCATCTTGGTCGAAGCAGAATGCCAACGGCGTTGCGCACGGTTGGCGGCGCATTCACAACAACATTCTCATCCTTTGCTCCGCGCTGTGGATCGCGAATAAAATAAATCACCAGCGCAAGAAAGAGTCCAGGACCGCCGGCCACAAAAAATGCTTCACGCCAACCGTACTTGGACCCAACCACTCCGCCAAGCGTGAAACCAATCGCGGCGCCAACTGGAATTGCCGCGTTGAAGAATGCCATGGCGCGGCTTTGTTGCTTGGCGGGAAATTCATCGGCAAGAACGGCGGGCGCAACGCTGCCATACGCGGCTTCGCCAATTCCAGTGAAGGCGCGCATGATCAGCAAACTCCAAAAACCCCACGCGAAGCCACCAAGCAATGTGAGCACGCTCCAAAATGCAACGGCCGCCGCAAGAACATGCAGGCGCGGAAATCGATCGGCGATTAAACCAAATGCTGGCGCGGCGATCATGTAGACCGCGATGAACGCGGAGTAAAGCCAGCCCGATTGCGCATGCGTCAGCGCCAAGCCGCCTTGGTCGATTGATTTTTCTAGAAATGGAACCAGGCTGCTGACGACATAGCGATCCACATAATTGAGTAAATTCAGCAGCGAAAGCGTGATGAGCGCGATCATGGGCGCGCGCGCGTTGCGGGTGAGTGATGAAGTGGCTTTCATGAATGAGCGTCCAATGTATGGTTAAGAAGTTTCCGCCACAATTCAATCGGAGCATTGGGGCATTGCTCATTGAGTTGCAAATGAATGTTGGGCGAAACGCCGATGCGCGAATTGGTATTTGAATGAGCGTTCTTGTGCGGCACGTTGACCTTCGCGGTATCGGAAACAATCTGGTTTTTCGTGAACAATTCAAATTGCAACGCGGCTTGACGCAAAAACATTTCCGTTCCATCAACAATCACCGCGCCCGCGGCGCGCGCGCGCTGTAGCAGTGGCGTTTCTCGCGGACGGTACACGGTGTCCATGACAACAGTGCCCGATTTTATTTTAAACGAGATTGGAAGTGGATCAACCGACTCGGCGCCGGAGCCGGTCATTCCCGCGCTGGTGCAATTCACAATAATGGTGAATAAATGCGCCGCGATATTTTCTAATTCGACGGCTTGCACGCGTGATTGATTCGCGCCGTCAATGTCGCGCGCATTGAAGTGCGTTGCAAGCTGCGCAGCTTTAGTGTGGGTGCGATTGGCAATGGTGACGCGCGAGCCTGCAAGAGCAAAACCGGCGACAACGGCACGCGCCGCACCACCCGATCCCAAAACCAATACACGCTGTTGTCGCCATTGATCAAGCGTTTGCGGCTCTACGAAATTTTTGTTTGCGGTCCAAGATGAAACCTTCGGCGAAATAGTGGAGTCATTCTCAATTAAATCACCGCGAGCCAGCGCGGCTGAACTGTGTTCGTTCATGCCAAGCGCGGCAGCAATCGCGGCAACCGCAGCGGGCGCGTCGGTGTTGAACACGTTCGCAACTCCGTTGTCGGAAAAAATCAGCGTGTTCGCCGCGCCGCACCACTCGCTCACCACATCGCCAACGCCGCCTTGCTGCTTGCACCAGCGCAACGCATGTTCCTTGTGCGGCAATGTCACGCTGACCCCGCGCAAATTTAAAATGGCGGACGCGGACAATTCACCAATAGACGCGTTGAAATGTTCCCACTCTGGCGGAATGGCCAGCGGAACATAGGCGCCGTTGAATTGCGTGGCGCTAAACGCCGCGTTGTGCAGCAATGGCGACAACGAATGTTCAATTGGCCAACCCACCACCGCAAATACAATAGTGGCGGGAGTGATGCGCGCGAATGAATACATATTGATGAATTCTTGCGCCGTGAGTTGCCCTGGCGCCGTGCCCATTTCGTTGTCGGGGCGCGCGTAGGTGAGAAAACCGCCAAACTTAGGCGCAAGCACGCGGCTGGCAATTCCAAATGGACCCATGCACAGCGCAATGGTTGGCTTGCTTTGATGGCGCAGCAATTCAAACGCCTCCAGATTGTCGCGCACACTGCGGGCGCGCCACGCTATTTTTGCCACGGCGCACAGTGGCTCGCTCCACATGGCGGCGACACGCTTGGAAAGATTGGCGGGTCGCGACTGAAAATCATGCGCGCTTAAAATAAGGCGCGTGGAGGTTTGCGCGGCCGCAAATTGTTTTTGAAAATCCGCACTGGCTTGAAACGCGGCCAACTCAAGATCAATGTACGACGGGGGCACGGTGAGTTTGCAAACCGCGATCAACAATTCAAGCCGTGCGGATTCATGGCCCACATACGCGCCCCCTTCCGCCGCGGCGCGAATGGTGACAATGCACGGCAGCGGACAATTTTTTATAAGCAGCGCCACGCTTTCAAGCGCGTTGTCCGCGTGCGCCAACGCGTCCACGCGCCACTCCACAATGGTGGCGCCGCACTTGGCTTGCGCGCGCGCGGACTCAAGCGCATATGCAACAGAGTCGCCACTTTCCACTGTAATTGCGACCGCGATTAACGACATTGCATTCCTTGCGCACTAGTGTTTGGCACATTGATGTGAATGCGCCCGCCTAAAAACTGCGCAATTGCGCGGCAACTATTTGGGCGTAAGTGACAAAGACGCGGCGGCATACGCAGAGTGTACGAAGAGCCGTGACTGATTAGCATGATGACATGCAAGAAGTTTCCATTGATGCGGCGATTGAGTTTCTTCACGGACATTTGTCTGGCTTTGTAAAATTCGATGGCGAACGCGTGGCGGTGAAATTTATTGTGGCAAGCGATGGCGCATTGGTGATGCCCGTGATGGAGGCCATGCTGTTGGCCATGGAAACCGTGCTTGAACTTCCAAATGACGACGACGAGAGCATGCATTTAATTGTGACGCTGACTCGCCAATCCGAAACGGGAACATTCGCGCAGTGGTGCGATCGTTGGCGCGCCTATCACGGCGAGCCAGAGGATGTGCGCTGGGCCAGTGTTGCGATTGATTCGGGCCGCCTTGCGGGGTGGTTCTTGGATGATCAAGCCATGATGAAACCGAATGCTTTGGCGGCGGATGAAATCACTTTGCTGAAACAGCTCAATGCGCAGCCACGGATGTTTTTGAAAGCGCTGTGCGTGACCAACAAGGTGGAGTGCGAGGATCCGATCGCGGTGGGCGTGGACGCTGGCGGCATTGATATTCGCCGCATGCATGATGTTGGCCGCTTGCCATTTCCTATTCTGTTTGAAAACGCCGCGCAAGTTCGCTCATTTATAGAGGGCGGATCGTTGCCCAGTAATTTGTGATTCCGTGATTTCACGCCGCCACACTAGAATCAATTTCCACAGGAGAACCACATGGACGGATCACATCACGCTAAAAAGTTCGCGGGCAGTTTGAATCACGCAATGATTGACGACGCGCAGGCGAACGCGGCGCAAACCTACGCCAACCATTTTGGCGCGCCTGGTCATGGCGACATCACGCGTTGCTACATTGAGCAAAAATACAATGGCTACAGCGCGGAGAATCAAGAAACATGGTCCACCATGTTTGATCGCCAAATGATTTTCTTGAAGGACAATGCCAGTAAAACATATTTGGACGGCGCGGCGTTGATCAATCTTCGGCGCGACAGAATTCCCCCGCTAGCGGAGATTAATAGTTGTCTGCATCCGTTGACGCGTTGGCAAAGCCGCGCGGTGCCTGGCTACTTGCCTCCCAAAGCATTCTTTGCGTGCTTGGCGCG
>CAIWNO010000047.1 GCA_903914045.1 uncultured bacterium
GGAATTGGCATGTAATCAACTTGCGCAAATTCCACGCTGTCAAGTTCGTTGAAGGCTTCGGCGGCTTCTCGCAAAGCGGATGGTTCGACCGTGACAAACATGTAGCCCGCCAAATCGGGTTGCGCTTTTCCAGTGCGCTCGGAGGCCGCGCGTTCCATTTGCGCAAGTTGCTCCGCGGATTTGGAAATCGCCGGCTGCACATCACCCGTAAAGCGATCAAGCATTGCAATGGCGTCACGGATGGGATTGTTCTGTTGAACTCCAACACCACGCGGCGAGCGTGTGGCGGCGCAGGTCAGGGAATTCTTATTCACGCCTTGCGCGCATCGAACTTTCAGTTCGTCGCGGAATTTGACCACAATTCGACCAGAGCGAATGGCGCGGTTGGCTCCGCCTGCGGACAACACGGCGTCCATTGAATCTGGACCAACGGTCTTGCTCTTATCCGCAAGAACGCGCGGACTTAGGTTTGAATCGGTTTCATTTGGAATTTGATCGCTGTTGGTTCCAATAGGTGCAGACGTGGTGGTCGCGAATTTTTTTGAGGCAACCGTGGGGGAGGTGCCGGACGCATTGGGGTCCGCACCCACGCCAGAAGCTGGTTGAGTTGAAATTGCAAGTGTGACAATCAACACCAAAAGAGCGAATGAGGTTGACAAGCGAAACATTGAGGGTGGGTCTCCAAGAAAGCCGACAGCATAAAGGACGAACTACGTAAACCTACTTTGAAATAGGCAACTAGGAAATAGGCACCTAGTCATTCCGTCCAAAGGTAGCGGAGAGTTCCTAAATCCTCAAGGAATTATCAAGATGAACATTGCCAAATCTGGAAGTTTTTTGAAGGCCGCAGGCTCGCCGCGCCCATGTTCAAATTGATCAGTGGGTGGATTTTTCGGAAGCAGAATGTGCTGATTTTGAAGGGGAATGACTTGTTTTTTGTAATACTCGATGGCCGATATCGTGGCGGAAAAATGCGCCTTCGAAGTGAATTTGACCGGCGGCTTGGGTGGCCAAAGCGCTTGAGTGAGCCAGGTCCGCCGCGACAGCGGTGACGCCCATGACGCGGCCGCCAGAAGTCACAAGCGTGCCGGCGTTTCCGGGGGCTGTTGCAGCGTGGAAACAAATCACTTTTTGGGTTGTGGCGCCAAGATTTTCGGCGGCGTCAATGCCGGAGATGGAATCTCCAACGCGCGCCTTGGCTGGATAGCCATCTGCGCAAACCACAACGCAGCAACTGGTTCCGGTTTCAAATGAAAGAGTGGCTTGATCAAGTTGACCAGAAGCGGTGAGCCACAAAGTTTCAAGCAGGTCGCCCTTCCAGCGCGCCATGAGTGATTGCGTTTCGGGATCGCCGAAGCGGCAATTCAATTCCAATACTTTTGGACCGCCGTGGGTCAAAATAATTCCAGCGAAGAGCACGCCGCGGAAATCAATCTCCTCGCGGCGCAGAGCGTCAAGCGTGGGCACCAAGACATCGCGCTCAATCATGCGCAGCACTTCGTTGGTGGCCAGCGGAGTTGGCGAGTACGCACCCATTCCGCCCGTGTTGGGACCAGTGTCGCCTTCGCCAACTTGTTTGTGATCTTGACATGCGTCAAGCATCCAAATTGTTTTTCCATCCACCAATGCAAGCACGCTTATTTCTTGACCGTGCAAGCGTTCTTCAATGACAATGGTTTCGCCAGCCGCGCCATGCGATTTCTTTTCTAGCGCCGCAGTGGCCGCGGCGATGGCTTCTTCTTTGTTGGCGCACACGGTCACGCCTTTGCCGGCGCACAGTCCGGCGGCTTTAATAACCAGCGGATCTTCGCGGCTTTTGATGTAATTCAGCGCGGCGTCCAATTGCGTGAATGATCGGCCTTCCGCCATGGGAACACCGGCGGAGCGCAAAACTTGCTTGCACCAAGATTTGTCCCACTCCAATTTTGACGCCGACTTTGTTGGGCCAAACACAAGTCGATTTGGCGGGTCGTGATATTCATCGGCGAAGCCAGCGGCCAGCAACGTTTCTGGACCGACCACCACAAGATGAATGGATTCTTTTTCAAGAAATCTTTTGAAGTGAAATTTATTTTTGGGATCCAAACTTTGTGGACACACTTCGCCCAATTGACGCAATCCAACATTGGCATTGGGATCTACCCACAGTTTTCCAATGCGCGGACTTTGTTTCAGTTTCCATGCCAGAGCGTGTTCGCGGCCGCCCGAACCGGCAATGAAGACGTTGCACTTGGCTGGACACGGAAGCGGATTTGATTTGGATTTGCTCATGGATAAATTAAATTGTTCATCAATGCTAGAATTTGCGTTGGTTTGCACGTCATGCCAAAGCCAAGAAAGTAAAGTTTAGCGACCATCGGCTTGATCGTGAGCGGGCGGGTATGATTTACGCTCTTGAAAACCGAGATCCCCATGCACATTCGATTCGCATTTTTTATCATCCTTGTGTTCAACGCCATGGCTTTAGCGCAAGATTTGCCAAAGGCCCCGCCAGAGTCCCCGCCCAAAGCGCCCACGGCGCCAACGCCAAAGACCAAGGCTAAGTCGGTTGGAAAACCCGTGGACAAACCTGCCGCGGCCGCCACAAATGAGCAGGTGAAATCCAGCGAGACGGCCACGCAGTCCCAAGCGAGCGCTAAAAATATTGTGGCCTTGAAGGAGCTGAATTTATTTTGGAAAGGGGTGAGCGATAAAAATCGCAGCGGCAATTTTATTTTTCCAGCTTGGATCGCCGCCACCACAATGCCATCGACGGTTATTCCCTCGCCTGAAAATATTTGGCCGGGCATGGATGAATTTGAAAATTGGAAGAAATGGGTTGCGGCCAATCCGGCGTTGCGCGACGCGATCATGAAAGCCCAGAATTGTTTTGTGATTGGAATTCCTTATGGAACCGAGGGATTGGATGCGAAATGGAAGGCCAAGGGCATTGCGGCGCTTCCCGGTTCAGCCCCAGGTGAGGCGGCGTTTGGATATTTAACGGTATTGCGCGGTTTAAGCGCGTACGCCACCGTGTCCATGTATATGGACGCAAAGGCCAAGAAATTTGACGAGGCGTTTGATCTGTCGCTGGCCATGTTGCGTCTGTTGCGACAAGTGAGCGAACAACGAATGGAGGCGGAGAAATTATTCGGCATGAACATGATGTCGCATTTGCTTGAGGCAGATCGCGTGTTCATGGCCGCCAATATTGCAACATTGCCCGTGAAAACAATGCAGCGCGTGGCTTTGAAGGGCTATCCTTATATCAAGCCGGGCGACGGCGAGCGGCTCAAGCGCTTGGAATTGCCAGAAGGTGACCGCGTGATTTTAACGGAGACCATGCAGAAAGCATTTGATGGATCGGGTCAGCCAAATGAGTTGTATTTTTCCAAGGAATTTGGCGAGATGCAATCGGTGAATTCACCGCTGACTCGATTTGGCGCCACCGCGCGTTGGCGTGAATTGTCCAAAGTGCATGGACCATTGACAGCCAGCCAGGAAAAACTGGTCGCGGTTTATGATGATTGGTGGCGGCGTTGGAGGATGCGTTTTTACGATCCGATTCTGGATAGCCCCACGCAATTTTCCAAATTGAATCAGAGCAAATACGCGCTGGTGACATTGTTTGTTGAAAATTTGCAGCAGGTATTTGACGCGCGCCTTCGCTTGATTGCGGAGATTGATGGCACGGCCATGGCCGCCGCTTTGTGCGGATTTTATCTTGACAGCGAGAAGCAGTGGCCGAAAGATTTGGCTTCGACATTTCCAATTTACGGAATGCGGCGCATGAACTTCGACTCATTTGACAAGGCCTACGGCAATTTAAATTACCGAAATCTTGGCGAGAAGTCGCAACCACTTGGAACACCGTGGGGTCAAGTGACAGTCACAGGCGCGGTGCTATGGTCGGTTGGACAAGACCATGAGGATGATGGATTTGATCAACATGACCCGGCCGACGGCACGGGCGACATTGTGCTTTGGCCACCGCCACGTTTTCTAGCGCATGAAGCTGGACTTTTGAAATAAGAGGTTGTAATGCTTGAAACAAATGTTGAAAAAGTTGTGATCATTGGAAGCGGGCCCGCAGGTTGGACCGCCGCTATTTATGCCGCGCGCGCTAATTTGTCGCCGCGCTGCATTATTGGCGTGCCACGTACGGA
>CAIWNO010000048.1 GCA_903914045.1 uncultured bacterium
ACAACTATCGCATTGAGTACAGATGACTCAATGCGTTCACTTCATCTGATTCACTCTTTGGAAAAAGGGCCGAAGAGTTGTGTAAGGAAAAGCATGGTGTTGGGGGAACATCATGAATCAGAAGTTCGATTGGCGGCGGTTTTTAAGGGAGACCGCCCCATAGCGAGATGCTTGCGCGGGAACGCAAACATCTTGAATCGAACAGATTGCGGGCCACGGAGGGCATGGTCCGCACAGCACTGGGGACGGGTCTTTGAAAAGAGACTCGTCCCCTTTTTATTTTTGATTACTTCACATTGCGCCACGACCTCAATCCTGAGGACAAAAATAAAACCGCCGCGTCATTTGACACGGCGGCATATTGAACACAAGTTAGTTTGGAAAATAGGTGTAGCCGAAAACCCCTTACGCCTTCCACGTGCGTGGAGCAGGGCCTTTGTAATCGGCCAGTGGACGAATAATTCTGTTATTGGCGTGCTGCTCCATGACATGCGCCGCCCAGCCCGTAATGCGACTCGCCACGAAAATAGGCGTGTATTGCGGCACTGGAATGCCAAGAATGAAATACGTCATGCCGCAAGGGAAATCCACATTGGGGTGAATGGTCTTGTCCTTCAACATGATGGCTTGCACGCGATCGCCAATATCAAACCACTTCTTGGCGTCGGGACCAAGTTGATCCGCGAGTTTGAGACCCCATGATCGAAGAATGCCGGCTCGGTGATCGCCATTTTTATAAACGCGATGACCAAAGCCCATGAGCTTGCGCTTTTCAACAAATGCGCGCTGCATCCATGCCTCAACAGTGATGGCGCCACCAGCGCAGTCGTGATTTATTTCCTTGAGCATCTCCATGGCCATTTCGTTGGCGCCGCCATGAAGCGGTCCCTTGAGCGCGCCAATGCCGCCGCAAATTGCGCTGTGCAAATCGGATTCCGTGCTAGCGATCACGCGGCATGCAAATGTGCTGGCGTTGAAATCGTGTTCGGCGTAGAGCATTAAGCTGACATCCATGATGCGCGCTTCCAATTCACTTGGCTTACGACCATTGATCAGCCACAACAAATTGGCGGCGTGACTGAGCGTTGCGTCGGGCTCCAAAATGGACTTGTTTTCGCGGGATCTCTCGCAAATTCCAATGAGCGTTGGAATTTGCGCAAGCAAGCGCATGCTCTTTTGCAATTCAGCGGCTGATGAATTGTCCTCGCAATCCGTGTCCACATGCGAAAGCAAACTCACGCCTGTTCGTAAAATGCTCATTGGATGGGCGTTCGGACAACTCACGGCGAACTGAGCCAATGCGTCACGCACTGAAGCAGGCACGGCGCGCAACGCAATCACATCGTTCTTAAATTTTTTCAACTCGGCGTCGCTTGGCTTGTGCCCAATTAAAAGCAAAAACGCGACCTCTTCAAAGGTGGCGTTGGCGGCGAGGTCGGCAATTTCATAGCCGCGATATAAAAGTTCCGTTTGTGTGACGGCGCACACAGAAGTTTCACCGACAGATTGTCCAGCGAGTCCGCGTGTGTCGGGTTGCTTTGGGGTTGACGTTGATGCGCTCATGATTTCTCCAGTGGATCGGGTCCGAAAGCGTTCGATGCTAGCATCCGTTCATGAAACCATTCGTTCAATGCATTGCAATTTGTGCCCTTGCTGCTTGCGGAACCGTGACGCAGTACGAACCCCCGCTTGCATATCAAAGCAGCCCGCAAGTGAACATGATTGCCAGCTGGATGGCGGGCTCTTATTCCAGCGCGGCGCAGAGCCAGGCCGACCCTGAATACAAGGATATTGTGCTGCATATGAAGCCCATTTGGACTGACCAACCAGATGGACGCTGGCTGTATGTTGAGCAAGCCATGCAGGAGGCCGCGGACAAGCCATATCGCCAACGCGTGTATCACTTGGTTCATCATGACGATGGCTCGATTGAAAGTTTGGTGTTTGAATTGCCTGGCGACGCGTTGCAATATGCGGGCGCGTGGAAACAGGACCAGCCGCTGAACCAAGTGCTGCCATCTCAATTAACGCCGCGATCTGGTTGCGGCGTGAAATTAAAAGCCAAATCCGCCACGCAGTGGAGTGGTTCAACCAATGGAGACATGTGCGCAAGTTCGTTGCGCGGCGCGGCGTATGCCACCAGCGAAGTGACGGTAACGGAGAGTGAAATTACAAGCTGGGACCGCGGCTTTGACAGCGCGGGCAAACAAGTTTGGGGCGCCACCAAAGGTCCTTACCAATTTAAAAAGCAACCGCACTAATTTCAAAGAACGCGCACGATTTCCGAAACGACGAGTTATTTTCCGAGCTGGCAAGATAAGAGATACACAATGACCACACCGCAACAAAACAATTCCAGAAAGAATGATGCGCCGACTTCATCAGGCGCGCGCGCAGCACAACACCCCGGGCGCGCACTGCGTGCGTTGATGGACAAAGGCGTTGTTATGGCGCCTGGCGCGTTCAACGCACTGGTTGCAAAAGCCGTAAAAACCGCTGGATTTGAAGCGGTTTATATTTCTGGTGGAGCAACGGCGAATGTTTCGGGCTATCCAGATATTGGCTTGATCACGCTCACGGAAATGTGCCGCACCATTCGTGAAATTGCGGATGCAAGCAGCTTGCCCGTGATTGCCGACGCCGACACTGGCTACGGCGAAGTGGAAAGTTGCGTGCGAACCGTTGTGGAATATGAGCGCGCTGGCGCCGCCGCCCTGCATATAGAGGACCAAGTGTTTCCAAAGCGCTGCGGACATTTGGACGGCAAGGAATTAATTAGCGCCACGGACATGGCGGACAAAGTGAGCGCCATGGCCAAGCATAAATTAAGTCCGGACTTTGTCATTATCGCGCGCACCGATGCGCGGCACGTGACTGACTTTGCCGACGCTGTGAAGCGCGCCAATCTATATAGAGAAGCTGGCGCGGACATGATTTTCCCAGAGGGATTGCAAAGCGAAACGGAGTTCAGGGATTTCGCAAAGGGTTCGCCGGGATATTTGCTGGCCAACATGACGGAGTTTGGAAAGACGCCAGATATTTCCGCCATCAGATTTGGTGAAATGGGCTACATGCTGGTCATCTATCCACTGAGCATGATGCGCTTGGCCATGGGCGAAGTGACACGCGGTCTGGCTTCCCTGAAACAGCATGGATCGGTGAAGGAAGTACTGCCCGGCATGCAAACGCGCAAGGATTTGTATGCGTTGCTGGGCTACGAACCTGGCATCGAGTGGAATTTTCCGCACAACCAAGGCTAAGCCAAGCTCAAAACTACCCTAATGCTGGTGATTCCCACCGTTCCGCAGTTGCATTTAGGCATTCAAACCTGCATTAACCCTGTTTTTACAGAAATAATTGATGTTTTGAGAGTCTAAAAATAAATTTAAAAAATCAAAGAGTTCAGGAACACTTTTGAGATATACATGCGAATATGTCTGTGTAAGATTAAATTCTTACTTCACGTGTTTGAATCGCGAAATGATGTTTGGCTTTTGAGGTGAGGAAAAGGGACCTCTAATCAAAATTTAGACTGTGAGGGAAAGGGAACTCTCTCCGGTCGCTGGGCTGAAAAGCCGAGTGCCAATTTAAGCGAAACGAGCATGTTGGAGGGAATAAGGGAAAGGGCGGTCAGCCGAGACTCAGAAAGGGTTCGGCTGATCTCCTTTTTAGGGCAAATTTTTAGGATTGTGATCGATCCATCAATTCGCCAGGCACATTTCACCTGCACTGCTGCGACCATTTCTTAAATTCAACCAAAGACCTTTCCACCGATTGCGTGGTATTTTTCTATACACTTTCAGCCTCAACTCCAACGCCATTTTGTGAAACACATTTTAATGAACCACCTCAAATTTCTCATTCCCACCCACTTCATGTTCATTTATGGTTCGCTGATGCTTTGCATGTTGAATGCGAATGCGCATGCGCAAAGTGGAGTTGCCATATCCAACATCGTCACGCAATCAATTCTTGTTCAAAGCGCGCCCTCTGAGAAACAGGTGGAGTTGGCCAAACGCAAACTAGACACGCTGAAAGCCGATGCAAATGCCAACTATCTTGCCAATCCAAATGTGATCACTCAATTTGGATTTCAAAGCGTCTGGCAAACAACTATTCCTCATCGTGGCGTGGCGCTGTTTGCCGGAATGAGTCTTGACGGAAACGAGATTTTCGCCTGGGATAAACTTGGAGTCGTGACTCGCTTAAAGCCCTCCACTGGGACGGTGTTGTGGCAAGGATCGACCCAAAGTAAACTGGACAAAATTTATAGCATCACCATTCTTCCCGCAGTCACAACCCCTGCCGCAATTGCGCTGACTGACGCGGCCACGGTGGCATTTGAAGATGAGAGCGGAGCGTTGTTGGCGCAAGAATCGCTGCGACGTGTCCCCGCAACTGCTGGCGTAAAAGCTGGGGATTGCGTGGTGTTTGGCGATGGCGAAGGCCGCGTGATTTGGCTTAAATTGGCTGAATCCAATATCGCAAAGGTTGCGACACATCGTGATGCGCCAGGTGAATTTTCCTCGAGCAAAGATTTAGGGCAGCGACGAACGCTACTTTGTAGGGAAGTGTTTGCCGCAATGTCGCTTGGCAAAGTTGTTACGGCACCAGTTGTAGCGCCAGGCTATGGAGTGTTGACGGTGAGCAGTGGCGGCGAGGTGAGTTTGTTCAATGCGACAAATTCCAAGCCAATTTGGAGATACAAAAGCAACGCTCCATTTGTGTCCAAGCCAAACTTCCTTGATGGCGTGGTCTATGTCGCCGGCAAGGATCAATACTTGCATGCCCTTGATATAAAAACTGGAAAGTCAAAGTGGGACTGGTTCAATCAATCCCCGCTTGTCAATTCACCATTTGCAACGGCCGAAATGGTTGTGTTGCAGGTTCCAGATGAGGGGTTGGTCGCATTCTCCACATCGCCTGGCGACAAGGTGAGTGGAATTATTTTGTGGAAATCAAAGGCAACGGGCAACGTTATTACTCGCACCAAAGACGGCTTGATTACATGGGATGACGCCAGTCGAACCATGACTTTGGTGGATACAAAAGCGGGCGGCATTACTGCGTCCGCCAATTTGCCAAATGCACGATGGGTGAGTTCGACATCATCGGTTGATGGAACAATTCATTTGCTGTGCGATGACGGACGAATGCAGCAATTGCGACCAATCGAGTTGATGAAGTCAACCAGCGCGGTCACACCAACAGAAACAAAAACTTCTGTGAACCAAGATGCCGAGGTTGTGGAACCCGCTACTGAACCTGCGAAAGAGCCTGCGAATGAGCCTGCGACTGAACCAGTGACTGAGCCAGCGAAAGAGCCCGAGATGGTCTTTAGTGCTGCTCGCAATAGCTTCATGTGATATTGCTGGCGGGCGCATGTGTATTTTGGCGAATCACACTATCTGTGAAAAGATTTTGAAGGCATACAGACCCGAATTAAAAAATTATTTAGTTTGAAATCACCTGATTCCATCCGCAGCATGAACCACAACCAACCCATTCAACGCGCGCTTCTTTCTGTGAGTGATAAGAGCGGCTTGGTGGAGTTTGCACAAGCGTTAGCCGCCAATGGCGTTGAAATTGTCAGCACGGGCGGCACCGCTAAAGCGCTTATGGCCGCGGGCATTACGGTTGTGGCCATTGAAAAGTTAACTGGGTTTCCAGAAATGATGGACGGCCGCGTGAAGACGCTGCACCCGCGCGTGCATGGCGGATTGCTTGGCAGGCGCAATGTGCCAGAGCATGTCGCAGCCATGAAAGAGCATGGAATTGCGCCGATTGATTTGGTGTGCGTCAGTTTGTATCCATTTGGTAACACCATTGCCAAGGCTGGCGTGACTGAAGAAGAGGCGATTGAGCAAATTGATATTGGCGGGCCCGCCATGATTCGAAGTGCATCAAAGAATTATGAGTTTGTGACGGTGGTGACTTCTCCAAATCAATACGCGCGTGTTGTTGCGGACATTGCAGCGAACCATGGCGCCACCACGCCCACGCTTCGCAAGAAATTGGCGGCCGAGGCGTTTGATCACACCGCGAAGTACGACACCATGATTGCGGCGTGGATGGCGCGCGTGGAAGCGAATGCTGGCGCGAATATTGGCGCGAATATTGGCGCGAATATTGGCGCGAATGTTGGCGCGAATGTTGGCGTGAATGTTGGCGCGAATGAATTACCCGACACAATTCAGGTTGCTCTGACGCGCAAGGCG
>CAIWNO010000049.1 GCA_903914045.1 uncultured bacterium
AAACATTCGGCGCAAGTGATCGTCAATGGTTCCAACCATGTCGGGCGTGATCATGTCGGCGGGACTGAGCGCAATTTCAAATGGCTGTTGCGCGTGATCCAACATAAATCGAAGCGCGCCTTGCGGATCGCTTAGGACATGACGCGCGTGCAAGCGAAAACAAATTGTGCGGTTTGCATTTTGCAGCGTGGGTAGAACGCGATCGGCGAACGCGTCCAGCGCCACGCGACCAGGCTTGAGCCACGTGCGCGGGTCCTCGCCAAACAGACTGCTTGAAAGCGTGCCGCTGTACATCAGAAGCCGCGGCGAAACTTGATCGACATCCGCGATAAAGTTGTCGCTTAAAGGATTGCCATCAATCCATGCCGCCGCAATGTCATTGGCTTGACCAAGACGCGTCACAATTCCGTCGCAGGGTAATTGCGTTTGCCCAGTTAAATTTGCAAGCGCGCGGCAATCATGTAGGACATGGATATTCACGCCGATATGGTAAGCACTGCGCGCAGACGCATATGTCTTTATTTCATCGCGTTGCAAAAGGCGATCAAGCGGCGCAAACATACTTTTCCCATTCAAAATTTCAGCACCGACGGCGCCGTTACAAACGCCGCGTGGCAAGTTAGATTGCGCACATGCAAACCCACCATTTTGCCGCGTTTGGACTGGCCGTTTCAATAGGCGCGCTTTCAATTGTTGCATCCACTGCCGCGCAAACTTCCATCATTTCTTTGCATGCGGCAACAGTGACCGCCGCGCAAACTTCAGCGCTTTCTACAGGCGATACACCAGCGATCACCACACCAACTGTCGCCGCTCAATCGGTCGATATGCCCTTGACGAGCGTCTTGTCTGGCGAAGAATTGACTCCGCTCTTCAACGGGAAAAATCTTTCAGGCTGGGTGAATGTCAACACAAGTCCAACGACATGGAGCGTAAAGAACGGTGAAATATTTTGCACCGGAGTTCCCACGGGAGTGTTGCGCACTGAGAAGTCGTATCGCAATTTTATTTTGGAGCTTGAATGGATGCATGAAAATCCAAAGGGCAACGCGGGTTTGTTTATTTGGAGCGACCCATTGACCGCCAAGGGTCAGCCATTCACGCGCAGCATTGAAGTGCAAATTATGTTGGGTGAGGAAATGCGCGAAGGCGACAAATTAATGTACACAAGCCAAGGCGATATTTTTTCCATTCACGGCGCCACCATGAAACCGGATCGACCGCATCCAGCGGGTTGGGCGCGTTGTTTGCCAAGTGAGAATCGCACCAAGGGCGCGGGGGAATGGAATCACTACCGCGTGACGGCTATCGACGGAACCATAAAGTTGGCCATCAATGGAAAAGAAGTCAGCGGCGCCTTTGATGTGAATCCGCGCGAGGGATTTATTTGTCTTGAGAGCGAGGGAACGCCGGTTCATTTTCGCAACATCCGCATTCAAGAATTACCCGCCGGCGAGCCGCTGGCGCCTGACGCAAAATGCTTACAAGATGAAGGATTTCGCAGCATTTTTACTGGTTCCTTGCAAGGTTGGACGGAGCAGACCGGACTTGCAGGCCATTGGAAAGTGGAGGATTGGAAGTTGACCTATGACGGCCGTGGCGAAACGTTGTGGAGCGTGAACAAGTACGCCGATTTTGAATTGATGATTGATTGGCGTTGGAGCGGAAGCTCGCACAAGGCCAAAGTGCCCGTGGTGCGCAAGGATGGAACAACTCCCGTGGGCGCCGATGGCAAGCAAGAGACGGTTGAGATTGACGAGTTTGGCGACAGCGGAATTTATTTGCGCGGCAATGATAAAAGCCAGGTGAACATTTGGTCGTGGCCCGTTGGAAGCGGCGAGGTCTATGGATATCGAACAGATCCATCGCAGTCCGCCCAAGTGCGTGCGGGCGTGACGCCATCGGAGAATGCGGACGCGCCGCCAGGCAAATGGAATCGCATGAAAATAAAAATGCAAGGCGAACGCCTGACCGTTGTGTTGAATGGCAAAACGGTTTTAAACAACGCCAGACTTCCTGGAGTTCCTGTGGACGGTCCGATTGCGCTGCAACATCATGGCGCGCCGATTGAGTTTGCAAATATTTATTTGCGGGAGTTGCCGGCGCCCAAGGTCTCGGAGTAACTGCAATCGTGTCGCGGCGCACCGCGGCGACTGCGTGATGTTGCAGAGCGCAAAGTTTGCCAAGTTGATTTGGCGCGCCAACGAATTGAAATATAAAATTTCTTGCGCATGAAGACGCAGCATTGGCGCGGTCGCCATGCGCATGTTTGAATTGCGCGGAGCGAGTGGACTTGAAAAAGAAAATCGTTTCAATTGCGCGCGGGCTTTGAATTAAAAATAAAAATCGCCCCAAGGATCACTTGGGGCGATTGTTCAAAACCAATAAAAAAGGCTTATTCCGCCGCTGGTTGCGGTGTCGTGTCCGTGGCTTGCAAAGCGGCTTCCAAGCCCTTGAGACCGCGGCGTTGATCACGCAAACGACGGCTCTTGCCGGTGCGTTCACGCAAGAAGTACAG
>CAIWNO010000050.1 GCA_903914045.1 uncultured bacterium
CGGCCTCGAAATCCGTGAAGCGGCCGGTGCTCTCAAGAACATACGTGCAACCAAGATCCTTCCATGGAAGTTTGGCGGGCTCGCGCTCACTCAATGTGCGCGTGGTCATGCCAGCCACGGAAAAAGATTCACCAGAGGCCTTCACTTCATGTTGAAAGCGGCCGTGGTTGGTGTCGTACTGCAGGAGATACGCCAAGTTGTCCGCGGGCACCAAATCATTCACGCCAACAATTTCAAAACCGCCGCGCTGAATCGCCGTGCGATACACCAAGCGACCAATGCGACCAAAACCGTTGATACCAATTCGAATTGCCATGGGTAAAATCCTTTTGTTGTGATAATAAAATAGTGAATTTGTAAAATGTCAAAGATGAAATACAAAGATGAAAGACAAAGATGAAAGATAGTTCCCAATCGCCCCGTTGGGAAACCAAGACAAAACTACAAGTTTTCTAGGCTATTTGCACGCTTTTTTCGGCTGCGCACCATGACCTTGGCCTGCTTGCGCAACGCAATGTCGTAGGCGCCGGGAAACGCGTTGATAAGACCCGAGGCTAGTCGCACCGTAAGACTGGTCCACACTTCGCTCTTGGGCTTGCGCAGACAACGCATAATGGCGTTGGCTACTTGCTCTGGAGTTTGAATGAACATTTTTGGGGCGTGGTCGGGCACCATCTTGCCCTGCGGATCAATGCCGCCACGCAATGACGCCTGCTGAAAAAATTCCGTCGCGGTGCTTACTGGATGCACACTTGAAACTTCAATTCCATGCGGCGCAAGTTCAAAGCGCATGGAGCGCGTCACCATCGATTGCGCCGCTTTGGTTGCGGCATACATGCCTAAATACGGAATAGTGAATTTGGATAAACAACTTGATGTCATCAGCAAATGGCCGCGTCGATTTTGCGCGATCATGTCACGCGCCGCAAGCGTGATCAATTCCGTGGCGGAGAAAAAATTCACCTCAAACATTTCGCGTATCTGCGCCATGGACATGTCGTGCACCGCCATCTCCGCGCCGTAGCCCGCGTTAGCAAACACCACATCCACTACGCCAAATGCGCGCGTGGCGTGGGTCAGCAATTTTTCGCTGGAGCCAACTTGCGCCACGTCTGTTTCTACAACAACCGCTTCGCCACCACGCGCGCGAATATCCGCGGCCAATTCCTCTAGCCGATCCGCGCGCCGCGCCGCAAGAACCACGCGCATTCCGGCGCGAGACATGGCGCGCGCCGTGGCCGCGCCAATACCGCTGCTTGCGCCAGTGATCACCGCCACACGATTTCGTAGTTCACCAATCGCCATAAGTGGACAGCAAGCGTATCCTGCTGCCCCATGCCAAGCGCGCGATTATTTTTCCTTGCGATTTGCCTTCTCACAATGAGTGGCTTCAACGCGTGGGGAAACAATTTCGCTCCCACATTCAATCAAATTACGGCGTCAGGTTTGTCTCCTGCGTCAAACCAAACTTCAGAAGCCGCGCCCGCGCGCGGGTCAACTACTCCCACTTTATCCCCCCCTTCCACCAGCACTTCGCAACAAACTTTGTCGCCGCAAGCGCCAACTTCCACAACGGCTTCTAGTCAAACTCCTAAATTGAAATTACCCGTCGTTCAAAGTCTTGAAAATCACGCGCCGTTTCGTGTGGGCGTATTCAATATGCCGCCGTTTGCGTTTCCTTCCGGCGGCGGGCAATGGTCCGGTTTAGCGGTCACGCTTTTTGAGCACATCGCAAAATCAAGCGGCTTGCGCTACTCACTCATGGAATTCCAGAACATGGATGAAGCGATCAACGCGATTGAAAATCACACGATTGATTTCGCCGCAATTGCGATTGACCCCACGCCCGAATTTGAATTGACCATGAATTTCACCAACGCGTTTGAACAAAGTGGAACAAGTATCGCCATCGCCAAACATACGCATCTGCCCTTGCTCAACCTGATTGAAAGTATTTGGCAATCAATTATTCCACGCTTTGTTGCTGTGGTGCTTTTTACCATTGTTATTTTTGGAGCAATCGTGGGCTTGGTCGAGCGTAGAAAAAATACTGGTCAATTTGGCGGTGGTTTTTGGAGCACTATCGGTGAAGGTGTGTGGTGGAGCTCGGCCACAATCAGCACGGTTGGCTATGGTGATCGTGTTCCTAAGACCAAGCGCGGCCGTTTCGTTGGCGGTCTTTGGATGTTGCTCGCTTTCGCCCTTACAAGCATTATGGCTGGTCTGCTTTCAAGCGTCTTGACCGTGTCGCGAATCAATTCACAAATCCACACATCCACCGATCTGATGCGTGTGAAGTGCGGAGCAGTATTGAATTCAGCGGCCTTTGTGGACGGGAAAAATATGAAATATGACATGACCCCATACACCACTATGGACGACGCCCTGGGCGCTTTGAACAGCGGAAAAATTGGTGCGGTGTTGGGTGAAAGCGTGCGCCTACGTTGGCTCATGAATCAGCCGAAATGGGACAGCCTCATCATGCTTCCAACGTCAATCGTCACGCTGTACTCTGTGTTTCCCGTTTCCAGCGAAGTGGATCCGCAAACATTGGATGTTCTGAATTATCACTTGCTGAAAATCACAGACTCGAAACAGTGGGAAGCCCTGCGACATTTATTTTTAGGAGATCAATCATGAGTGGAGATTTTACGTTTCTTGGAATTCCGCGTTGCCTGATTGGCATGGTGCATCTGGCGGCGTTGCCTGGTTCGCCGCGTTCTGAATTACGCGTGTCGGAAATTGCGCGCCAAGCGGTGATTGAGGCCAAGTTGCTTGAGCGACTTGGCTTTGACGCCATCATGATTGAAAACATGCATGATTTGCCTTATTTACGCCGCCATGTGGGCAGCGAAATTGTGGCGGCCATGAGCGCGTGC
>CAIWNO010000051.1 GCA_903914045.1 uncultured bacterium
GGAATTGCCTGGAGCTTTGTATGCCCAGATCAGGGCGAATTGCTTACAAATATTGAAATGCTGACCAATGTGGAAATTGTCCGCAAGGAATATCCAGACTTTGATCCAGGTCCGCCACCAGTTGAAGTGCAGGCGCGCCGCGAGCAAGAAGTGAAGCGCCGCGAAACCAACGATGCGACCAAGAATCGTTTTCAAGCCGCGGCGCCAACGCCAACGGTTGCCGATCCAACTAAATTCCCAGGCGGCGTTGTGCCAACGGGTCAACCCATGAAGCGTTTGGGTGGCAAAGTGAATTCTCGACGACGACACTGATGCCGCACGCCAACACGCACAAGCACATTCGCATTCACAAAGACGTCGCCGCGGCGCTGGCCAAAGGCACGCCGGTTGTGGCGCTTGAGACCGCGGTGCTTACGCATGGATTGCCGCGCCACGCCGTGCCAACGCTGCGCGATATTTCAAATGTTTGGAACGAAACTTTGCCCGCGCATGTGGCGCTGGCCATGGCCATGGAGCACACCGTGCGCGATGGCGGCGCGACACCAGCGACATGCGCGGTGATTGACGGTGAACTTGTGATTGGTCTCACCGCGCAAGAACTTGAAACACTTGCCGCGCACGCCAATCCAATGAAACTCAGCGCACGCGATTTGGCGGGCGCAATGCACAGTGCGGCCACCGGCGGACTCACCGTGGCCGCCACGCTTTCCGCTTGCGCCGCCGCTGAAATTCGCGTGTTTGCCACCGGCGGCATTGGCGGCGTGCATCGCGGATGGAATAACTCGCTTGACATCAGCGCGGATCTTGCGGCGCTGGCGCGCGCGCGTGTGATCACCGTGTGCGCTGGCGCAAAAAGTATTTTAGATCTGCCCGCCACGCTTGAGGCGCTTGACTCGCTTGGTGTTCCCGTAATTGGAATTCACACACAACATTTTCCATGTTTCTTATCGCCACCGGACGCAACATTGTCGCTGACAAGTTCAGTGGACAACGCCGCGGACATTGCCGCCATCGCGCGCACGCATTGGGCGCTTGGCCACCACAGCGGCGTGCTGGCGGTGCAAGCGTGTCCCGCCGCGCACGCCATTGCCCGCGATGAATTTGAAATGTGGTACGACGCAACCGAAGTCGCCGCGCGCACGCAAAGCGTCAAAGGCCCCGACGTGACGCCGTTCTTACTTTCGCATTTGGCGCAGCTTTCTGGCGGAAAAACATTGCGCGCCAATGTCGCCCTACTGCTACATAACGCGCGCACCGCCGCCGAAATCTCAACTAAAATGTGACATTGCACTTGACTTGCACCTTGTTTGGTGCTCAACTACATGTGTCGAGATCCCTCGACGACTCGTCAAACCCAAATTGGTGATGGGACCTCAAGTGGTCCGTCGGTAATCGGTTCTTGTTTGGAACCATCCAGTTTGTGGCGGGAAGATTGATTTTTATGAACACGAAAAGTGGCGTTCTTGAGTTGCCCGCGGGCGGCGAAGCGCGCATCAGACAATTTGAACTTGGTCTTGCCGACAATCCCGGTGATCCCTATGTCTCAGCCGAATTGGTCGCGCAATTTTCGCTGCGGCCCGCGCAATTCATCACCGTTGAAATTGAGGAGCGCCACGCGCCCAATCGCCCCGAAGGCATCAAGCGCGTCGCGCTAAATGTGATTGATATTGAAGGCATGGATCCGCAAACCTACGCCGCGCGCAAAGCGTTCATTGAATTGACCGCGCTTGATCCATCGCCGCGGCTCACTCTTGAGCATCGCGGTTGCGCGCCCGCCTGCCGCCTCATCGATTTATTTTGTCCGATTGGTTTTGGCACGCGCGGCCTGATTGTTGCGCCGCCCAAAGCTGGCAAAACAATTCTGCTGCAAAATATCGCCTCGGGCATTAAGCACAATAATCCAGAAGTTGAATTGATCGCGCTCTTAATTGATGAGCGCCCCGAAGAAGTGACCGATTTCAAACGCAATGTGCGCGCGCAAGTGCTGGCCAGCAGCAACGACGAATCCGTGGAGCGCCACACCGCGCTTGGCATTCTTGCCATTGAGCGCGCCAAGCGCATGGTTGAAGCTGGCCGCGATGTGGTGGTGCTGCTTGATTCGCTTACGCGCGTGGGCCGCGCCTTTAATAATAATCGCCGCTACGCATCCGGTGGCCGCACCATGAGCGGCGGTCTAGACAATCGCGCGCTTGAAGTTCCTAAGCAACTTTTCGGCGCCGCGCGCAAATGCGAAGAGGGCGGATCGCTCACCATCATTGCGACATGTCTGGTGGACACCGGCAGCCGCGCCGATCAAGTGATCTTTGAGGAGTTCAAAGGCACGGGCAACATGGAACTTATTTTGGACCGCACCATTTCAGAAAAGCGCGTCTTTCCCGCCATTAATCTGGCGGCCAGCGGCACGCGCAAGGAACATCTCATGTTGACGGATCGCGAACTGAAGACCGTCACCGCGCTGCGCCGACGGCTTCTGAGTTTGCCGCCACATGTGCAAGTGGAGCAATTGCTTTCAGCGCTGCAACGCTACAGCACCAATGAGCAAATGGTGGGCGGTCCGCAAACCGTGGGCAGTTGATTTCGTTACCATTTGCCCACCTATGAGCGACACAAATTTCTCCAACAATCTGCGCGCGGGCATTTTCGTTTCAACCATTCTTGTGCTGGCGCTGGCCGTTGGCTTTGTGCTGTTGAAGGTGGATCTGTTCAAAAAATACCAAACGCTTGTCCTGCAATTTGACACCACCGAAGGCGTCAGTGGCTTGAGCCGCGGCAGCGAAGTGAAAGTGGGCGGACTCACCGTGGGCCGCGTGATTTCGATCACGCCAGACGTTGACAAGAATGACGATCTTGCCGCAATCAATGTGACCATTCAAATTATGGAGGGCATTCCAATTCGCTACTCCGACACCGCGCCCGAAGGCACCAACGCGGAAGTGATTCGCGTTGGCAGTTTGGTGGGAAGCACTTCCATCATCAACTTCAACACGCTGGGTCAAGCGCCGGCGCCAATTCTGAAAAGCGGCGACAAACTGTTGGCCACGCGTGGCAGCGGAATGTTGACCACGCTTGTGGGTCCAGCCAACGCGGTGCGCACCAATGAAATCATCAAGGGACTGGCCGTCACCGCGGCGTGGCTCAAGACCATCCCGGAGGAATATCGAACTCGCGTTGTGCCCACGCTGCAAAATCTTTCCACCACCACCGCCAACTTCAATCAGGATTACGAAACGTGGCGCAAGCCCATTGGCGACACGTTGCTGAACGCGCAAAGTTTCACGGGCAACGCGGATCAACTTTTGAAGGACAACAAAGCCAAATTCACACAACTCATGGACAACACCTCCGCCACCATGGCCGACGCCAAAATCATCGCCAGTGAATTTAAAACTAAAGGCATGCCCGCGCTGCAGAAATTGCTCGACCAAGGCGCCGACGCCGCGCAAACACTTGCCTCAAGTCTGAACCAGGTTGAGCAACAAATGCCGCAACGCCTCACGGATCTGCGCGACTTCATGCTTGACGCGCGCGAGATCGCTGGCCAATTGAAATTGACCGCCATAGAAATTCGCCGCAGCCCGTGGAAGTTGCTCTATCAACCAAAGCCAGGCGAAGTGGCGCACGAGAATTTGTACAGCGCCACGCGCGCCTTCGCGCTGGCCACGGCGGATTTAAAAACAGCCAGCGCGTCGTTGCAAGCCGTGCTGGCGCAAGACGCCAACAAGTTCAATAGCGATGAAAATTTCCGCAAGGAAGTTCGCCAAGAAGTTCTTGACTCGCTGGAAAAATACGAGGCCGCGCAACGTCAGCTCTTTGATGTGCTCGCGGCTCCGCAATCCCAGGGCGGCGAAGGCAAGTAACGCATGGGCTCGCTTGATCCCAATCCCGCAAAGGAGCGGCTCGCCGGCTTTGTCACGCTTGCGGCCATTCTGTGTGGCACGCTTCTGATTGTTGTGGTGACCCAAGTAGATTGGCGCCCCTACACGCAATATCGCCTTGTATTTTCACTGCTTCAAGACGCTTCGGGTATTCAGCCAGGAGTTCCCGTGCAAATTGGTGGCATTCATTATGGCAAAGTGCTGCGGGTTGAAACTGGTCCCATGTTGGATGACGCGGGCAATGTGCGACCGACTGACCAAAGGCCCGATTCCGCCAACGCAAACATTTTGGGCACTTTTGTCACCTTTGAACTGGATTCCAAAGTCCCCCTGTGGCCCTCGGCGCGCGTGAGTCGTAACGCCACCGTGCTTGGCGGCAATGTGTCCATTCAAATTTATGACACTGGATTTGAATTACAAAGCAATCCGCAAGCGACTGGCCCCAACTCCCCGTTGATCGCCAACGCCACCATCCGCGCCAGTAATCCGCCCTCCGGATTCACGACCATCTTTGGCGGACCTGTGGCCCTGAAACTTGACCAGATGTACGCCAACTTCACTCTTTTCTACGACTGGTTCACCCAGAACGCGCGCAAAGAAATTGTGGCCCACTTTCAATCCATCAACGCGTCCATCAATTCGCTGCGCGACAATGTCAAAAGCGATTCCAATGATTGGCAGGCGCGATTCGCCTCGCTCAAATCAAACACTTCGGAGATGAATCGTCGGTTGGGAATTTCCAACGAAGGCGAGCAGGATCCGACAAGTTACTCCAGCATCATCAAAGAAAAATTGCCGCAAATACATGCCGACGCCATAAGCGCGCAAAGTGAGTACACGGCCATGGCCGCCGAGATTAAAAATAAAGTCAGCGAGAAGATGACCAAGGCGTACGAGGACTTTCAAACACAATTCGCGCGCCTGCTGGCGGACATGCAAACGCTGACCGCCGCGGGCAAGGACGCCAATGGCGCGTACGCCGACAGTGTTGCGGAGTTGTCGCTCAGTGGCGGGCAAATTTACCGCGCGTTTCAAGAACTTCTCAGCGGTATCGTGCGGGCCATAGTGGATAAACCAAACGACGCCGAATTCGCCAAGCAAGACCAACTTATGTTTGCGCGCGAACTGGCGTTGCAAGCGCAAGAAGTGCAAGTGGCCGTTGAAGATTTGCAAATGTTGGCGAATCAAATGAAGTCAAGTTCGCCGGACATGGCCGATGCAATTCGCCAGCGCACCGCCGCAACATTGGCGCAATTAAAGAAGTCGCTGGACGCGTTCCACGCCACGCTGCAAACTCAAAATCCGTAATCAATTGCAATCGTGTACGCGTGCGCACAAGGTGAGCGGAGTGAAATTAACCAACATGTGCGACCGCCTTCATCAGCGGCATAGTTGAACAATGCACGCGTTAACTTGCGTTGGCGGCGGCTTCCACATTCACGGGGGAATTTTTCTCCTCGCGCAGGCGCTCAATGCGCGCGCCCAACGAGTTTAATGTTTTCTCCATTTGGTAATAGCCGCGGTCCAAGTGATAGACGCGCGTCACCAACGTTTCGCCTTCAGCGGCCAAACCCGCCAACACCAAACTTGCGCTGGCGCGCAAATCGCTGGCCATCACCGGCGCGCCAATGAGTTTCGACCCGCCCGTAATGATCACAGTTGGCCCTTGGCGATTCAAGTGCGCGCCCATGCGCGACAACTCCGCAACATGCAGGAAACGCTCCAAATAAATCTTCTCGGTGATCACGCTGTTGCCCTGCGCCAAACATAAAAGCGCCATTAATTGCGCTTGCAAATCCGTTGGAAATCCTGGATGCGGCTGCGTGGTGATCGTGGCTGGTTTCAAGTTGCGCTCACTGGTCACGCGCACCGAGCAACGCTTGGAATCCTTGTCATCCAGGCGCTCCACATGCACGCCAATTTCACGGAACACATCCAGCGTTGCAAGCAGCGAATCGTAGGGAAAATCATCCAGAATAATGTCGCCATTGGTCATGGCCGCGGCCACCGCGTAGGTGCCGGCCACAATGCGATCGGGCATCACGTTGTATTCGGTGCCGCTTAATTCCTCCACGCCATCAATGATCAAACGCGGACTGCCGGCGCCCTGAATCTTGGCGCCCATTTTGTTCAGCATGTCGGCCACCTCCACCACTTCAGGTTCACACGCCGCGCACTCAATAATGGTGCGACCCTTGGCCAACGTGGCCGCGCTCATAATGTTGGAAGTTCCAAGCACGGTGCTGCCGTTTGGTCCACCAAGAAATACCGTGTTGCCCTTCAATCGATCCGCGGTGGCAATGATGTCGCCATTACGAAGTTCAATCTTGGCGCCCAGCGCTTCCAATCCTTTCAAATGCAAATCAACAGGTCGATGTCCAAAGCTGCAACCGCCAGGCATGCTCACCACGGCTTTACGACGGCGCGCAACCATTGGCCCCAACACGCAAATGCTGGCGCGCATGGTGCGCACAATGTCGTAACGCGCGTGCACGCAATTCTGATCCATACTGGTCAGCGACAATGCGTCGCCGGTGCGCTTGGTTTGCACGCCCAACTCTTTCAGCAGCGAATTCATATTTTCAATGTCCGCCAACGGCTTCACGTTTTTCAGTTTCAACTCGCCGTCGGTCAGCAACGACGCCGCCATCAGCGGAAGCGCGGCGTTTTTGGAACCCTCAACCGTCACGCGACCCGCAAGCCGCCGACCACCTTGAATGCGAAAATAATCCATAGTTGAGATCCTTTGAAAAGAATTCGTGGTGAAAAAAGTAAGCCTTTCTCAATCGACCAAGCGAGCGCCCGAGCAACAATTTCCGCCCGACATGCCTACGATACCGCCGTGAGCACAACTCTTGAAATCGTGGGTGAACCAACCCTGCCCGAAGTGAA
>CAIWNO010000052.1 GCA_903914045.1 uncultured bacterium
GAAAAAGCCTGATATTTTGCTGTTGGACGAGCCCACCAACCATTTGGACGCGGAGAGCGTGGATTGGTTGGAGCATCATTTGCAGCAATACAAGGGCACGGTGATTGCGGTGACGCATGATCGATATTTCTTGGACAACGTGGCGACTTGGATTTTGGAGTTGGATCGTGGCGAGGGCATTCCTTACAAGGGCAACTACACGGGTTGGCTGGAGCAGAAGGAGAAGCGTTTGGCGCTGGAGTCCAAGCAAGAGGGGCAGCGGCAGCGGGCGTTGGCGCGTGAGTTGGATTGGATTCGCAAGAATCCCAAGGGGCGCATGACCAAGAGCAAGGCGCGCGTGGCTAGTTACGAGCAGATGTTGAATGAAGACTCCAAGATGAAGATCAAGGAGATTGAAATTTATATTCCGCCGGGGCCGCGGCTTGGCACGGTGGTGGTTGAGGCTATTGGAGTGAGCAAGAATTTTGGCGACAACGCCTTGCTTGATGATGTGAACTTTTTAATTCCGCCAGGCGCGGTGGTTGGAATTGTTGGCCCCAACGGCGCTGGCAAGACCACGCTGTTTCGCATGATCACCGGGCAAGAGAAGCCAGACGGCGGAACTTTGAAGATTGGCGAGACCGTGAAGCTTGCGTACTTGGAGCAAACGCGCGACACGCTTAGCGATAAAGACAGCGTTTGGCAGGCGATTTCTGGGGGTGTTGAGGAAATTAAGTTGGGAAGCGCCACGGTGAATAGCCGCGCGTATGTCAGTCGCTACGGATTTGGCGGCACCGAGCAGCAGAAGTTGGTTGGTGTTTTGTCTGGTGGTGAGCGCAACCGCGTGCACTTGGCGCGCATGCTGACCAGCGGCGCCAATGTTATTTTGCTTGACGAGCCCACCAATGACATTGACGTGAACACCATGCGTGCGCTGGAAGAGGCGGTGCAGAACTTTGCGGGCACGGTGTTGTGCATCAGCCATGATCGCTGGTTCTTGGATCGCGTGGCTACGCACATTCTTGCCTTTGAAGGCGATGGCACATTGTTTTTCTATCACGGCGGCTGGAGCGAGTATGAATCCGATCACCGCAAGCGCAATGGCGCGGGCCCCGACAGCGTTCCGACCAAGTTTAAGCACAGGCGAATTTCGCGCGGCTGATTTCAGTTGCGCGAGCAAGCGCTGTTGTGAGCGCGCGTGATTTGGTTGCGTTGACAAGTTGCAAGCGTGGTTGCGAGCGCGCGGGAAGTTGCGCGTAATTGTGCGCTTCAATGAGGAAAGAAAAGTAAGGCGAGTCAAATTGCAAATTGGTAGCGGACTGAAACGCAAGTTGCGTTTACGATACTTTTATGATCTCCAACGACGAAGCCATTGTCATGGGCGGCATTTCCGCAACAAATATGACGCTGTTTCACCAGACGCGCTTTCGTGTGGGCGATCCACTGGCTTTCGCTGATATTTCCGCGCCAAATGGCGTGCGCAAGCGAACGCTGATTGTGCGCGACATAGAACTGGACCGTGCCAGGCAACACGCGCGCGCGGATGTGTTTGCTTCGCCCAGTGAATTTACTCCGGCAACGGGCTTGTCCGGCGAGCGCGATGTTGCGACGGCGCAAGCATTGGCGCAATGCGTGCTCCGCGCGGGCGTGAAGCGCGCCGTGTGTGACCGCACATTTCCTGGAGTGTTCATGCATGTGCTGATGGCCGCGGGCATTTCCGTGCGCTGCGATTTGGAATTGTTTCAATCGGCGCGCCGCAGCAAGGACGCGGCGGAGTTGAAAGCCATGGATGAATCGCAGCGCGCCACCGAGGACGCGATTGAGTTGGCGTGCAGGTTGATCGCGCACGCGGGCGTGAATGCCAACGGCGAGTTGGTTCACCAAGGCGCGCCACTAAGCAGCGAGCGCGTGCGCAGCGAGATTGATATGTTTTTTGCGCGCCATGGATTTGAAAACCCGCGCTCCATTGTCGCGGGTGGCGCGCAAGGCGCCGACTGCCACCATGATGGCGAAGGCGTGTTGCGCACAGGTGAATTGGTCATGGTGGATATTTTTCCAAAGTCAAAAAGCAGCGGATATTGGGGCGATTGCACACGAACCGTAGTGCATGGAAAGGTTGGGCCGCAGGCAGAAAAAATGCACAAAGCCGTTGTGCAAGCCAAAGCCGCCGCGGTACGCGCCGCCAAAGTTGGCGCCACTGGCAGCCATGTGCACGGCGAAACCTTGCGCGTGATTCACGAGCATGGTTTCAACAGCGGCACGCCGCCAGTTGATGCGCCCAATTCGTGGTGTGGCATGGTGCACGGAACTGGACACGGTCTTGGCCTTGATGTGCATGAGCCGCCGCTGATGGACCGCGGTGGTTTGCCCTTAGTTGCCGGCGATGTGATCACCATTGAGCCCGGCTTGTATTGCAAAGCCGTTGGCGGCGTGCGCGTTGAAGACGCATATGTTATTGAAGCAACAGGCGCGCGTCGACTGGGTCGCGGTTTGCAAGAGGGACTTGATTGGAGTTGAAAGCGATCGTGGCGCTTGCGGTTTCATGCAACGGTTGTATTGGCACAAGCGTCAACATGGAAACGTGCGCGTGGTCACAGGCGATTTAAAAAATAATTCGCCAAAAATAATTCGCCCAAATTCATTCGCAAAATTCATTCGCAAAATTCATTCGCCTTGATCGTCGTTTTGCGTTTCGTCTTCAAGTTCAAGTTCGGCGTCAAGTTCCGAAAGACCCGCGGGTTCGCTGCGTTCAAAACCTTTTTCGGCTTCGCGGCACATGTCCGCCAACACGTGGTGCAAACCTTCATGATCTGGAACAGAGTCTAAAAGCCCCAAAACAGCGTCAATTTGCCTATCAAGGTCCATGCCGGAATCCACATGCGAGCCGGTCAAGCCCGCGTCGCCTAGCGCTTCCATGGCGCTGACATACCACTTCATGGTGGGCTTCTTCTCATTTTCTGGCGGGTCCACATAGGCGCGCACGGTCACCACGCCAATGGCAACAATGGGCCACTTGCCGCGCAAGTTGGGTGGCTCGCAGCAAATCACGGTGGCGGGTTTCTCATCGCGTAGCGCGGCCAAGCGAAGCCGACGCGCGTCCGCGCCAACAAGTTGCATGGGCATGACCAAGTAGCAACCAGACTCAACTTTAATTTCTTCCATGTTGCCTTCGTACAACACGCGGATTTTTTTCAGATCAAGCGCGGCTTGCACTCGTTGACGACGAGCCTCTTGCAGCGGCATGCAAATGCGCGCCATGGCTCCAAAGTCCTCGGAGCGCCGCGCCATTTCCATGGCGCGTTGCGCAAGTCGTTCAGCTTCAATCCATTGGCCACGTCGAAGCGCGGCCTCTGTTTTTTCCATTTGCTCTTGCAGGCGCTCGTTGTTTTTTGCTGAACTCATGGTGTGTACTCGAGTGGATTTATTTTTTATGAACAGTGGAAGCCGCCGCGGCGATGGATGGATGGTTTCGCTTGTCGTCAGGACGCAACGCCTCTTGCGAGCGGCCATGCGTTCCTTCGCCAGCTTCAAGCACGGCGTCGCACACTTGCGCAATACTTGTAAAAGTAGGGTATTCCCCCCGCAATTTGCTCACTTTTTCCATAATGCTTCCGCCGCGATCGCGGAACAGGCGCTTGTAAGCCTCCTTCATGGCGTCCACTTCGGCGTCGGCAAATCCGCGGCGCTTCATGGCGATTGCATTGTGCCCGCGCACCTCGGCGGGGTTGCCCTCGGCAATCATGTACGGTGGAACATCTTTGCTCACGCGCGCCATGGCTCCAAGAAATGCGCAAGTGTTCAGGCGCACAAAGTGGTGCAACCCACAACCGCCACCAACATTCACATAGTCGCATACCGTGACATGTCCCGCCAACATGGCGTTGTTGGAAAGAACAACATGCGAACCAATTTGGCAATCGTGCGCAATGTGAACGCAGCCCATGATCAAGTTGTCGCTACCAATTTTTGTAACGCCACTTCCATTGCCAGTGCCGCGATGAATGGACGCGAACTCGCGAATGTGGTTGCGGTCGCCCATCTCAAGCGTGGTGCGCTCGCCCGCGAATTTTTTATCTTGTGGCGGACCGCCAACAATGGTGAACGGGTGCAACACATTCTCACGGCCAATGCGCGTGTAGCGATCCATATGAACATGGCTGACCAGTTCGCTGTCCTCGCCAATGTCGCACTCTGGACCAATGACGCACCAAGGTCCAACAGTCACGCCCGCGGCAAGTTTGACGGATGGATCGATAATGGCGGTGGGATGGATTTTGGTCATAAAGAATGTTGTAAAAATAAATGATCAGGCTTCGGTGGAATCCACCATCATAAAGCGAATTTCAGCCTCTGCAGCGGATTTTCCACCCACCGTTGCGCGGCATTTTACGGAGGCGGTGCGGGCGTTGGCGCGCACGGTTTCAACTTCCAGAACCAATTGATCGCCTGGAACAACGGGTTTACGCAATTTCACACGGTCCAAACTCAGCAGCATGGCCACGCGGCCTGAATGTTCCAGCGTTTGGCTAAGCATAAGCCCGCCCAACTGCGCCATGGCTTCCACAATTAACACGCCAGGCATGATGGGCGTGCCAGGATAGTGGCCTTGAAAGAACGGCTCGTTCATGGTGACATTTTTCACGCCAACAGCGCGCCGATTGGCGTCCATTTCAACAACGCGATCAACCAACAACATTGGATAGCGGTGCGGCAAAACTTTTGCAATGGCGCGCGCGTCCATAGCTTGGCCAGCCACCAAACTTTCGGCCAAGTCCGCGGCCTTCATGGCGCGCAGAAGTCGCTGGCACATTTGACGGTTCAATCCATGGCCACTGCGGTGCGCCACAATGCGGCACTGCACGGGACGACCCGCTAAATATAAATCGCCAAGCACATCAAGCAATTTATGGCGAACGGGTTCATCGCTAAAGCGGAACGCATTTTCAATTGGACCGTTGTCTCCAATCACCAACGCGTCGCGCACCGTGAGATGGCGGCACAAGCCCGCGGCCCAAATGGCCTCGGCCTCTTCTTGCAAACTAAATGTTCGCGCGGGCGCAATGTCCGTGGAATAGTCGCTGCGCGTAGGATCAAAAACCATTGTTTGACGGGGAATTCTGAGCTCTTTTGCGCCGTAGTCCAAGTCGTAGGAAATTTCCATTCCCTCGCCGTCGCGCGGCAACGCGGCGATCATGGAGTCATCGTCCTCCACAACAATGGCCTCGCGTAAACGGAACACGCGTCGCGGCGCGTCTTGTTCAACCAAGCCAGCTTCGCAAATGGGGTGCACAAACGGAAGCGCGCTGCCATCGCCGCAAGGCAACTCTGGTCCATGCAAACGTAGAATGGCGTTGTCAACGCGCAGACCCGCAAGCGCGCTCATGCAATGTTCAATGGTGTCAATGGTGACATCGCCACCGCGCAATGTGGTGCGACGCGGCTTGGGCAACACATGCGTGACCAACGCGGGAATGGTCACGGTTGGATTCAAGTCCACGCGCTCAAAAATAATTCCGGTGCCAGGCGGCGCGGGAGTAATTTCCAACACGGCCTCTTCGCCAAGCATTAAACCCTTGCCGCGCACAATGGCCACGCGCGCAAGCGTGCGCTGCGGATCAACGGTGGTGCCACGCAGTTGCCCCGTTGGAAGAACTTTGGTGGCGACAGGTTTCATGGGACCTTGGGTGGACCTTTCAGCGGGTCCGTCGCGGGAAGCTTTGTCTGTTCCTCTAAGAGTGTTCGTAACTTGCGTGACCATTGTGGCAATTTACGGATTGCGGCGATCACACGCAATTCCTCACGGATGTCTTGCGCGGGCATTCCGCCCCAGGTGGCGCCGGCTGGAATGTCGTTCATCACGGCGCTTTTTGCCGCCAAACGCGCGCCATCGCCAATGGTTTTATGGTCACCAATGCCGCAATAGCCGCCAATTTGCACGCCATTGCCAACGGTCACACTGCCGGCCAAGCCGCTCATGCCGGCAATGACCGTCATGCGGCCAATGCGGCAACCATGAGCGATCTGGCACAAATTATCTATTTTTGTTCCCGCGCCAATTCGCGTTGAACCAAACTTGGCGCGGTCCACGCAGGTGTTGGCTCCAATTTCAACATCGTCATCAAGCACCACGTTGCCGGTGTGCGGAATGCGCGTCAAACTTTTTCCATCCGCGGCGGGGCGATATCCAAATCCATCGCCGCCAATCACCGCCGACGCGTGAATGATCACGCGCGCGCCAAGCACGCAGCGCTCATCAATGAAGGCGTTGCTGTGAATGACGCAGTGCTCGCCCAACGTCACATTCGCGCCCACGCGCGCGCCCGCGTGCAACACGCACCCGGCTGCAATTGTTGAACCAGCGCCAACGCTCACCAACGGACCAATGCGCGCGTCTTTGCCAATAGTCGCGCTGGCATCAATGACAGCGCAAGCATGCACGCCCAACGCCGGCAGCGTTGCGGGCGGCGCGAAAGCTTCAAGCACCTTGACCACCGCAAGGTCGGCGTTGTCAACGCGAATCAACGCGCGCGGGTGCGCATGAACAACGTGCTCAGAAGTGGCTGAAATTGAGGCATATGCCGCTTGCTGTGAAAGTGGCGCCTTCACTTGGTTTGCAACAATGGCAATGCGCGCGCGGCAGTTCGCCCACAATTTTGCGTGCGCGTCGCTGGTGATAAATGTCGCCTCATGTTCCGTGGCATCCGCCAGTGAAGACAATCCAGTGAATGCAATATCTCCAGGGCCTTCAAGAGCGCCGCCCACCAAGGCCGCCAGTTGGGAACTTGTCTTTGGTGTCAACGCAAATTCCTAAGGACCGAGGCGGTCACTTGCCTTGTCTCTTGGAAAAATTCTCGTTCATCTGTTTAATCACAACATCGCTGATGTCAATTGCGGGATTAATCCACAACATGCGGCGGCCAGAAATTTGCGTCATGACAGGGCGCGTGTCCTTGGGATCAAATGGCGGAGTGGCGTCGTCAAGAAAGACCGCGTCAATTTGTTGCGCCTTACAAATGTCGCCCAACGAGGACTTGATGGTTTGATAGGTGTTCTTCAGCAAGAGATTTTTTTCCATATCAAACTTGCGCCGCGAGAATTCGTCAAAAGCCTTCATGTTTCCCACGGCCTCTTGGATTTTCTTGGTGGTCTCAAAAAATCCCGGGGAATCAGCTTTAAAATTCTCCAGTTCCGCTTGCAGGGATTGCGCAATTTGCCCAAGTTTTTCATTCTTGGCGTTCAGTTCCTTGGCGGTTTCCTCTAGGCGCTTTTCGCCGGCCTTGTGCTCGTCAAGACCGCTATACAAACGCTCAAGATCCACGGTGGCAATGACGGTTGGTTTTTCAAACGAGTTGAAAGCCCACAACGAAATTGCGGCAAGCGCTAGGAACAAGGTGATTGGCAGGGGAGAGAAGCGACGCATGTGATTTCTCCAAAAGTGGGTGTGTAAGCGGAAGTGAATGAAGACGCAGTTGAAAGAATGCTCAAGTAAAGCGACGCACAAATTCCAAGACAGAAATTATTTTTTAGCTGGACCAACAGAGGCGGGCGCGGCGGCGTGAGTGTTGTTCATGCGCACAATCAACTTGTCGCTGACATCCGTGGTTGGGCTAGCGAAGATAATCTGTCGACGCCCAATTTGCTCAAGTACTTGTTGCGCCAATGGGACTTTAATTTCGCGACTGGTGGAAATGTTGTTTGTTCCATCATTCACAATGATGTAGTCGTAGCCTTCGCTCTCGGCAAGTTTGGCACTTTCCTCGCGCAGATTGCGGTAAATACTTTGCCACATCAAACTATTTTCAAGATCAAGTTCGGTTCCTTTGGATGTGGCCCACTGCTCCAGTTGCAATTGCTCCAGCACCACTTGCTCTGCGATGCGTTGTTGCTCCGCACCATCGGTGGCGGCTCCGGCCTGTTTGACTTCCGCCTCAAGTTTTTTCTTGCGGCTGTCTGCCTCATCGCGCATTTGGTTTTGCAGCGCGGTGAGTTGAACTTCCCAGTCGGATTTTTCCTGGAGTTTATCCAGCACTTTCGCCAAATTAATGCTGCCAACCTTGGTGGCTTGGGCGGGGGCCATTGGACGGCTTACGCCCCAGGCGAATGAGCCCAGTCCAAAGGCGACAAGTGAGGCAATAACGACGGTTTGCATTTGTGATTTGTTCATGGGGAGCCTTCTATAGATAGACAAGGAGTGTAAGTGCCGCGCTGAAAGTGTGCCCATGTATTTGACCAACAATTTACGCGGTGATTTACAGAATCTTTTGCCCCAATACAGTGCGCGCGGTTTCGCTCCCTAGTGGAGGACCGTAAGCAAGGCGATTTAGAAAGGCAATTCCGCGTTGAACGAGAAGACTTGCGTTTCATCCGTGTCTTGTTTCAGCAAAGGAACCGCAAAGTCCAGCGCAATTGGCGCGGGGCCAAGCGCTCCGATGTACAAGCGCAAGCCCACGC
>CAIWNO010000053.1 GCA_903914045.1 uncultured bacterium
CAAGTGAGTCGCATTGATCCACTGGTGGAAACAGAGCGTTACCAAGCGCACGTGTTGGAAACCAAGGGCAAGGATTTGGATGAGCAAGGTCGATTGATGTTGATGGAAGATTTGCGTTCACCGTGCACGGAAGAAATAGCTGTATTCAGCGCATTTTCACGCATTATTCGCGAGGCAGGGAAATGTTTTGTGGTGATGGACACCGCGCCCACGGGCCACACTCTTTTACTGCTTGATGCCACGGGCGCGTATCACCGTGAAATTGCGCGGCAGATGACGCAATCAAATATGCATTTCACAACGCCCATGATGCAGTTGCAGGATCCAAAGCAAACCAAAGTGTTGTTGGTCACATTGGCGGAGATCACACCGGTTCTTGAGGCGGCGAATCTTCAAACGGACTTGCGCCGCGCTGGCATTGAGCCTTGGGCTTGGATTGTGAATAATAGTTTGGCGTTGGCGCGACCCGTGTCGCCATTGTTACAACAGCGCGCGCGCAATGAGTTGGCGCAAATTGAATTGGTCTCACACAAACATGCCAAGCGCTATACGGTGGTGCCACTTCAAGCCAACGAACCCGTTGGTGTGGAGTTGTTGGAGCAACTGACGCTGGACGTACATTGATTCCCTTCCAACTTTTGCCGTAGCCACATACGCCCTCACGCAACGTACCGACTTGGCGCCCGTTGCTATTCTCGACGCATGTATCCCGTAGTCGACAAGTTTCTTTCGTTTCCCACTTCAGTGATCTTGGTGATTGCTGTTCTGCTTTGGTCCGCGATCGCAGTGTTTATCAATCTAGTTATTGTTCCTATTTTGTGCGGGCGCGACGGAAAAAAACTGGGCAAGTTTGAGGCCGAAGTCACATCGCAAATTGCGCTGGCATTTGGCTTGCTCATTTCTTTCAATGCCGTTTGGATTTGGGATAGAAGCGATCGCGTTCACGCCGCGGTGATTGATGAAGCTTCCGCTTTGATAACAGTGCTTGATGATTGCGACAATCTGAGCAACCCTGCGCAAGCCAAAGAAATTCGTCAAACGGTGGCTGAGTACACACGCAATCTGATAGAGAAAGAGTGGCCCTTGCTCACTGGTCCACCGTTTTCAATAACGCGGTCACGTGAAATGATAAAACTGCGTGATCTTGCAAAAAAAAGCGGCGACTCCGAGATGATTGAGGGTATTAAATCCGCCGAAAAGGCGCGTGAAGTTCGTATCCGTGATGGCATGGCGTACATGTCGCCATCCCGTTGGGGGGTTGTGTTTATGTTGGCTATTTTGCTGCTCATATCCATTGGCGCATTGCACGGCGAGTTCCCGCGCGGACGAAAATTGGCGCTGACCTTGGTGACGCTTGCAGTTGCGTTTTGCTTCGCGGTATTGTTGGTGCACGCGCGACCCTTCGTTGGGCAGATGGCGATTCGACCCACGGAACTTCAAGCGGTTTTAGTGCGCGCCCAATCAACCCCTTGAAACACCAATGCGTGAAACATTTCGTCGGCATGGCATTTGCAAGCAGTAATTTCTGATCCGTCAATTCCAACATACGCAGCCACCATTGGAGAAAATATGAAGTTGAGCGAAAAAAAACATGGCGCCACGGTTGTATTAGCGGTTTTTGGCCGCATTGATTCTGAAACCGCCGAGGCGTTTGGGACCGCATTGCATGCAAGCATTGCCACCCCAGGCATTGAAAAAGTTGTGCTTGATTTCAGAGAGGTTGATTTTATTTCAAGCGCCTGTTTGCGCGTGTTGATGCTTGGCTTGAAACAGGCGCGTGAAAAAAAGATGATGTTGGTGATGGCCGCGATGCAGCCCATGCTTCTTGAAATATTTCAACTGAGCCGAATTGACACTCTTATTTCCTGCGTGGCGACCATTGAGCAGGCGATGAAAAAAACCCTCGCGCCTGCGGGCACGCCTTTGCAAGCCAAACCAATCGACAAGGGGATTTCAGTGCGCTTCTGGGGCACGCGTGGTTCATTGCCCGCGCCGTTGACCTTGCAACAGTTGCGCAACAAATTAAGTTCGGCGTTGGTGGCGGGCGCTGGCCTGAATTTGGACACCGTTGAAAGAGCAAACAGTTTTGTGGAAAGTTTGCCGTTTCATATTGGCGGCACATTTGGCGGAAGTTCCTCGTGCGTTCAGTTAAGCGCCAGCGACAATCATGTGGTGTTGCTTGACATGGGTTCGGGCGCGCGATTGGCCGGACAAGAGGCACTGCGCCAATTAGCGGGTCGCCCTGGTGAATTTCATATTTTCATGTCGCACTTGCACTGGGACCACATCATGGGCTTTCCGTTTTTCACGCCGGCATATATTCCAGGCCAGCGCATTCATATATATGGTTGCCACGAGCAGCTTGAGAACGCGTTTCGTCGGCAG
>CAIWNO010000054.1 GCA_903914045.1 uncultured bacterium
ATCGACAGTCGCTCCTTCATATACACCACTGCGAACGCCGCGAACACGCTCATGCTGAGAATTTCTTGCAGCACTTTCAACTGTTGCAGTGACAAGCCGGCCTGTTGAAAACCAATTCGATTGGCTGGAACTTGCAGACAATATTCAAAGAGCGCCACCACCCAACTGAGAATAATGACAAACCAAAGCGGCTTGTCCTTGAAGTCGCGCAAGTGGCCGTACCACGCGTAGGTCATGAACAGGTTTGAGCCAATCAACAACAGTGTTGTCCAGAGGATGATCATTGACGCGAGCATAGAACGGAATCAAATGAAGTGGCGAAGTGGCGCGTCCAGAATGAGCGCCGCATAAAAAACGCCCCGATGTGATTCAGGGCGTTCGAATAGCGATTGAAAGATCCAGTGTGGATCACCAATTCAAATTATGGACTGACAATTGGATACGGAGAGAGTGGACTTGGCTCATCAATAAACCACCAACGATTCCAATCGTCCACCACGCCGCGCAAATTCTGTTGTTGATTGGCGTTGTTGAGCAAGTACAACTCTGGATTACTTTTAACGGTGCTGTACATTTCTGGCGACATGGACTTAACCAATATGTCAGTGCTGGTCAGCATTTCGTTATTGCACAACTCATTCATTTCGCGGCTGCGTTCAGTAATCAAAGCTTCTGTCATCGGCGGCTTGGCGCCTTCGGGAGTGGCGCGCGACTGGGCAATTTCATTCTTCAAGTCAAAGAGCAACTCCACGGTGGTCGAGTTGAGATATTTCAAGTGGCTATCACCAGGAGATAGCGCTAACCAATCCGCTGGAAGCAGTTTTTTGTCCGCGTCCAATGGATAAGAAGTGCTTTGTTGGGGCGATGGGCAACCCAAAAGCATGGAGCAAGTTAGAAGTCCGCAAAGAAGGGTCAAATTCTGTCGCAAGGCTCAATCTCCTAAAAGGGTGAGGTGGCAATATATCACGGATCGCGGGGGACTTCGCAGGGCATTACACTCTGTGGACAAATTGTTCTGGAGAGCAACACATGTCTAAAAACACCGACAAAAACCAAGAAAAAATAGCCACCCGCACCGAGACCGACGCCATGGGCGCCATTGAAGTTCCCGCCCACCATTATTGGGGCGCGCAGACCGAGCGCTCCATTCATCATTTTCCTTTTGGCGATGTCATGCCGCTTGCAATTGTGCGCGCGTTTGGTTTGCTCAAGTCCGCGTGTGCGCAGGCCAACAATGAAATTGGCGGACTCTCGGATGAATTGTGCGCGCTGATTGTTGGCGCGGCGCATGAAGTTTCTTCCGGCAAACTTGATGGCGAATTTCCGTTGAAGGTGTGGCAGACCGGTTCGGGCACGCAGTCCAACATGAATGTGAACGAGGTGATTTCCAACCGCGCCATTGAATTAACTGGTGGAGTGCGCGGCAGCAAGAAACCTGTGCACCCAAATGACCATGTGAATTTGTCGCAGTCAAGCAATGACACTTTTCCAACCGCCATGCACATTGCGGCGGCCATGGAAATTGAGCGCGCGGTGTTGCCGGCCGTTGTGAAGTTGCGCGACGCGCTACATGCCAAGGCCGTTGAATTTTCTAACGTTGTGAAAGTGGGGCGAACGCATTTGCAAGACGCGGTGCCACTGACATTGGGCCAGGAATTTTCCGGCTATGTGGCGCAACTTGACTTCGCCATTGGCTGCTTGAAGGAAAGTTTGCCGGGCGTGCGCGACTTGGCCATTGGTGGTACCGCTGTGGGAACGGGCTTGAACGCGCCCAAAGGTTTTGGCGAGTTGGTGGCCAAGAAGCTTGCGGCGGAAACAAAAATTCCATTCACCAGCGCTAAGAATAAATTCGCCGCGCTGGCTGGGCATGAGGCCATGACACAGGCGCATGGCGCGCTTGCGGTGCTGGCCACTTCGCTTATGAAAATTGCAAATGATGTGCGCTGGTTGGCTAGCGGTCCGCGCTGCGGCATTGGCGAACTTTCTATTCCAGAGAACGAGCCCGGCAGCAGCATTATGCCGGGCAAGGTGAATCCAACTCAAAGTGAAAGCATGACCATGGTGTGCGTGCAAGTGTTTGGCAACAATGCCGCGGTGCAATTTGCGGCCAGCCAAGGCAATTTTGAATTGAACGTGTTCAAGCCAGTCATTGCGCTGAACGTGTTGCACTCATGCGAGTTGCTCACGGGCACGTGCCACGCCTTCCGTGAATTTTGCGTGGAGGGAATTGTGGTCAACGCCGATCGCGTGGCGCAATTGTTGCGCGAAAGTCTGATGTTGGTCACGGCGCTTACGCCGCACATTGGCTATGACAAATCAAGTTCAATTGCAAAGCATGCGCATCACAAGCGGTTGACATTAAAGCAGGCCGCAATGGAGCTTGGACATATTGATGAGGCGACTTTTGACAAGGTCATGAAGCCCGAGAGCATGACTGGTCCCATGTGACTTGGAGCGGCGCGACCAATGCGCGCCTTTGTGTGTGGCGTGATTTTGTC